>MNXW01000310.1 GCA_001871515.1 Comamonadaceae bacterium CG2_30_57_122 | reverse complement strand
AATTTATTCAAGACGCGCAACAAGACATCCAATAAGCAAGAAATGCTGGTGTTCATCACACCCAAGGTGATCGCTGACAAGGCAGCCCGTTAAGTTTAAAAATCAAATACGAGTAAAAAGCATGCAAATGAAATACATCAAATACGTGGCCGCGTTAGGCCTGTCCTTGGCGCTAGTGTCCTGTGGCGGGGGTGGGGGAAATACGGGTACACCGTCTGGTTCACCCGCTGCCACGGCAAGTTCACCAGCCGCGGTGGTTGTTCCAGCAAGCTTTGTATTTACACTCGATAAGTCCTCGATTTCGAATGGGGAAGGCGACATAGCCTTGTTGACAGTCACTGTTTTGGATGCATCGAGAAATGTCATGGCTGACGTGCCTGTCAATGTGTCGGTGGATTCGGGTTTCTACACGCCAATCACTCCCAAAACTGACGCAAAAGGTCAAGTCACGGGGAATATTTCAATTGGGTCAGATAAGAGTGACCGAGCCATAGCAGCCACGATTAGTGTTGTTGGGCTGTCACCGGTAAAAGCGAGTGTTTCGGTGATCGGTAGCAAAATTTCTCTAACAGCAATTCCGTCAACGCCCAGTCCCGGAGGCCCCGTTCAAGTTGCGGTCAAGGCAACAGATGTCAATGGGGTTGGCATTAGCGGTGCGCTCATTCAACTTGGTGGTACCTTGGGTTTTACCCAATTAGTGTCTAGCGACGCTTTGGGAAATGCCACTGCGACTTTAGGAGCGTCGCCCAATGCGGTGGGGACATATAGTGTGACTGCAACGGGGCTTGGCATTAGCGCCTCGCGCGATGTTCAGGTAGTTGGTGCAGGAGGGTCTGGGATTCCTGCCGCAAACGGGGTGATTAGTTCGCATAGTCTGGCCATTACCCCTAATACAATTTCTCCTAATGCATCGGGTAGCACCACAAATCGCACTGGTTTAAAGGCTGTTTTTCAAACTGCAGCGAATCAAGCCATTCAAAATGTGCGTGTTAAATTCGTGATTGATCCACCTGGTCTGGGCAGTGGTGAACAAATTTCAACGGGAACGAATGTTGTTTACAGCGATGCGAGTGGTGTTGTTATCGCAGACTACATCCCTGGAACACGGTCTAGTCCCACCAACGGGGTGACGATTAGGGCTTGTTATGGTGTAAATGATGCTGAAATTGGAGTGGCTTGTGATTCCTCTAATGTGAATTCTGTTACAGCATCGTTGACAGTAGCGGGGCAGCCCTTGTCTATTGCGCTAGGCGATAACAATTTGTTGACAAAGGGTGGAGGTGGGCTCACCTATATCAAGCAGTTTGATGTGGCTGTGGCTGATGCCGCAGGAAATGCAGTAGCCAATGCGCTGGTGACTGCAAGCGTAGATATTACGCATTACGGTAAAGGCGAGTATGCTGTTAAACCTGCTGTTACACCTGCTGTTCGCTACCAAGTGACCGGTAATCTGCCCGTCAACACTTTGACTCTGGGCATTCCACAAAATATTCCAGTTGTGAATGATGTGTCTTTGTTGACCGTTCCTACTTTGACAACTGGACGTGTTTGGTGTCCGAATGAAGACCAAAATAGAAATGGTTTTCTTGATGGCATCGTCGAAGACATCAACAAAGACGGCGTGGTAACACCACGCAAGGCAGATATCGTTTTGTCTTTCACCAGTTCTAATGTTACGGGATCAAATGGTCGCACCATCATTCAAGTTGAGTATCCACAAAGCGTTGCGACATGGTTGGCTTATTCTGTCAGAGTGACCACTGGTGTTGCTGGTTCGGAGGGCACTGCGGTCAAGAGCTACTTGACTAGTTTTATTGAAGGTGATGATACAAACGGATCGTTCCTCACACCGCCTTATGGCATCAATAATTGTGCGACGGCTAATTAAATATGCGGCAGGGCAATTAGGGTCAAGGCAACGATTGATGCGGTGCAGGTTGTGATATAAATTTAATAGCTGCTAAGGCCTATTGCACGGGCGTTAGCAGCTATTTTTAAGCAATGACTTGCAAGTTCTCTGGCGTTGCGCCCAACACCACATCAGCCCTGATCCGCTGATCGCGCGTCACCTGAGTACATTAAATTCAAATTTGATAGCTGCCAACGCTTGTTAAACGAGCGGTAGCAGCCATTTCTTTGCTTATGGGTAAATCAAGTGGCAGGATTGAGTTATACGAATGCTGATGCTATCAATTAGTGCTTGCACTTATTCCCAAGATTTGACTAAAATCCATATCGTTAACAGCAAACATACAAAGATACTGAAGTCGATTTTTTCAAAGCCTCCAACGGCAAATATTGTCTTCTCTGATGTTGAGTTGCTGGTGCTTGCGCTGGGTGGCGAAGTGCATGAGGGCGAGGGGTCACGCGTTAGTTTGCATCTGAACGGTGGTGTCAAGCATGCCCACAGACCTCATCCAGGTAAAGAGGCGAAGCGTTATCAAATCAAGGAAATTGGTGAGTGGCTAAAAGCAGTAGGAGTCAAGCAATGAGCAGCATGAATTACAAGGGCTACACCGCCCGTATTGAATTTGACGAGCATGATGGCGTTTTTTGGGGCAAAGTTCTCGGGCTTCCTGCCAAAGAATCCATCACCTTTGAGGGGGATAACGTGGCGCAACTGACGCAGGACTTTCGCAATGCAATTGACTTTTATCTGGAAGATTGCGCCAAAACTGGGCGTCAGCCCCTGAAGCCCGCCAGTGGCAAGCTCATGCTGCGGGTTGACCCAACTGTTCACAGTGCCGCTCTGATCGCAGCTCAGTCCAGTGGGCAAAGTCTCAATCAATGGGCCGCAGCAGCTTTGGCGCAGGCCGCGCATGTATGACAATAGACCAGGGTCGGACACACCAATTTAGTGCCGACCCGAAACGAGCGCATTGCAGCCAGAATGAACGTGTATGTTCTTTGGCACCTGTTTTCAAAGTTGCCCCCGATAGACGATGTAGCCTCATGATGCCAGCGCTTCACAGAAATCTGTACTAACTCATTCTGCATTTTGCTAATATATTTCTAAGTGATATCAACAAGGGCATGATGCAACGCACATTGGTTGGTATTTCTGATCAAGATATTCAGGCACCAGACACCCTGTCAGGTGTCGAACGGGTTTCTCGCGCCGAGCTTATTCGCCAAGCTGTTTCTCAGTACCTTGACAAATTCAAACCTGAACCTGCAACAAATGACGCTTTTGGCTTGTGGGCTCAAAAAAATGAGGATGGCCGGGCTCACCAGCAGCGCTTGCGCGAAGAATGGTGAAGACGCTTTTTGATACCAACAAACTGATTGACTGCTACAGCAAAGATTTTCTGCCCTCGACGCAAGGGGGTCGAGTGCCCTACGTTACTTAACATGATCTCCCTCATTGGCCTGCCCGGCTCAGGCAAATCCACCGTTGGCCGCCAATTGGCCCGACGCCTGCAGATTCCTTTTTACGATTCGGATCGCCTGATCGAAGAGCGCTTGGGCTGTTCGATCAGTGAGTTTTTCGAGCGTGAGGGTGAGCAGCGTTTTCGTGATATCGAAGCCCAAGTCATTGACGAACTCACGCAACAGCCTCAAGGCGTGATTTCCACCGGTGGTGGTGCGGTAATGCGCGGTGAGAACCGTGACCATTTGCACCAGCGCACCCGCGTCGTCTACCTGAACTCGGCACCCGATGAACTGTTCAGGCGCTTGCGCCACGACAAAAATCGGCCCCTGCTGCAGGTTCCTGACCCCTTGGCGCGCCTGCGCGATCTGCATTGCCAGCGTCACCCTTTGTATCTGGAGACAGCGCATTTCAGTGTCGATACGGGTCGCCCGTCGGTGGGCAAGCTGGTCAACATGATCCTGATGCAAATCGAGTGTGACGGGCAGGCTGCGTCGGCGGGAAACCCTCTAAACTCGTCGACATGACTTCTTCTGAGCTCCAAACCGTTGCGATCGACCTGGCCGACCGCAGTTACACCATTGCCATTCGGGTCTCGCTGTTTGACAACCCGCTGAGTTACGCGCAACTGCCCAAG
>MNXW01000071.1 GCA_001871515.1 Comamonadaceae bacterium CG2_30_57_122 | reverse complement strand
CAACCAGCGGCTTAACATTGTTGATGGCCATGGTAAAGGCCTCAACCGGGTCTTTGCCGGGATTCTTCTTTTCGATTTGTTCCAGGGCACCATAGATGATGCGCTCTGCAACTGCTTTTTTGCCGCCTTCCATGATCACGTTCATGAATTTGGACAGCTCGACATTGCCGAATTTAGGATCCGGCAGGATTTCACGTTTAGGGACTTCGCGACGACGTGGCATATTTCACCTCTATTGCTTCAGTTGGCGACCTTGCGGACACCTCGAGAGTTAATCAATAAGACTCTCACTTACTCGACCCAGACATTGGGTCACTACGTTCATTTCCTGCGCCACGCAGCAAACAAACACCTTTTATTTAAACAACCAGACAGCTTATTTAGCCTTGGGACGTTTAGCACCGTATTTGGAACGCGACTGTTTGCGATCTTTCACGCCTTGCAAGTCGAGCGAACCACGCACGATGTGGTAGCGCACACCTGGCAAATCCTTGACACGACCGCCACGAACCAGCACCACGCTGTGTTCCTGCAGGTTGTGGCCTTCGCCGCCAATGTAAGAAATCACCTCAAACCCGTTGGTCAAGCGAACCTTGGCCACTTTACGTAGCGCCGAGTTAGGCTTTTTCGGGGTTGTGGTGTAAACGCGGGTGCAAACACCACGGCGTTGGGGAGAATTTTCCATCGCCGGACTCTTGGACTTGATCACTTCGACCGAGCGCCCTTGACGGATTAACTGATTGATGGTTGGCACTAGAGCCTCCTAAAAAACTAAACGTCCCTAAACGTTCAAAAAACAAAAACGACGAAAACGACGAAAACGTGAATCTCTTCGGAAATTCCGAAAAGCTCACGACTATATCAGGTCACAAGCTCAGATGCAATTTTTTGACAGCGTTTTATTTGATCCAAAGACGCAGCGCGTCCCAGGCGCGGCCTAGCACCCCGGCTTGTTCCACACCCTGCAGCGCCAGCAGCGGCACCTCGGCCACC
This sequence comes from Comamonadaceae bacterium CG2_30_57_122, assembly GCA_001871515.1. Taxonomy (GTDB): domain Bacteria; phylum Pseudomonadota; class Gammaproteobacteria; order Burkholderiales; family Burkholderiaceae_C; genus Rhodoferax. The sequence continues at coordinate 17,648 of MNXW01000071.1, read as the reverse complement.
ACTTGTCCGGCGCTGCTGATTTTGAGCGTTCCAAGCGCTTGCCCTTTCACAAACGGGGCCACCAAAGGCTCCGTGCGCACCACTTCGGTGGTCAATTTGTTGCCCGTGCCTGTGGGTACCGCCACCACGATGGATTGGGGTTGCCCCAGCATGACGACCGCCTCCTTGCCCTTCCAGACTTTGGGTGTAAGCACCGCCTGGTTGGCATCAAACAGCTTCACGGTCTCAAACGCGGTGTAACCCCAGTTCAACAACTTTTGCGATTCGTTGGCGCGCGCATTCTCACTGGCCGTTCCCAGCACAATCGACAACAGGCGACGGCTGCCCAAGGCATCTGGCGACCCGACCGGCACACCCGCTTTCCCCAAACCCGGCACTTCGCGCTTGGCCGTTGCGATCAGGCAATAACCCGCCGCTTCGGTGTGACCAGTTTTCAGACCATCCACTGTCGGGTCGCGAAACAGCAGCAAATTGCGGTTGCTGTCGTTGGCAGCTGGCGTACCTGCATAGCGGTATTTTTTGATGGCGTAGTAAGACACATAGTCGGGAAAATCCTGCATCAGGCGCATTGCCAGCACACTCAAATCGCGCGCTGTGGTGGTGTGGCCCGCCTCGGTCAGCCCTTCCGGATTTTTGTAGCCAGTGGCTTTCATGCCCAGCACCTTGGCCTGGTCGTTCATCAATTGCACAAACCGCTCCACCGAGCCACCCACACCCTCAGCCAAAGCCACGGTGGCATCGTTGCCACTTTGCACCACCATGCCTTTGATCAAGTCCTCCACCGGAACCTGCATCTTGGGGTCAATGAACATGCGCGAACCCGGCATCTTCCAGGCACGCTCGCTCACCGGGAAGGTTTGCTTGAGGTCAATCTTTTTACTGCGCAGCGCGTCAAACACCAGGTAGGCGGTCATCAGTTTGGTCAGCGATGCCGGCTCCACCGGTGCATCCATGTCTTTGCCCGCCAACACCTGGTTGGCCGTGACATCGAGCAGCAAATAAGAACGCGCCGCAATTTCGGGCGCAGGCAAGGTTTGGGATGCAGCCGCCAGGCACGCCATCGCAGCCAGAGACAAAAGGATTTTTTTCATGTGAATACGGCCCGGTCAATGCAGACGGGAGATGATTGAATTACTATAAAATAAATAGCTAATAGCCCTTTATTTAAAAGGGCTATGGCTCTAAAACGTGACTAACTAACGCCCCAGATGCGCCGGTGTCAGCAGGCGTTGGACAATCTGGCCATTTTTCAGGTGTGACTCCACAATTTCATCGATGTCACTGGTATCGACATAGCTGTACCAAACGGCTTCGGGGTAAACCACCGCCACCGGCCCGGCCGCGCAGCGGTCCAGACAACCCGCTTTGTTGACCCGCACCTGGCCTGGGCCCGCCAGACCCGCCGCCTTGACCAGCGACTTGCAATGGTCAAAGGCCGCTTGCGCATCGTGCTGGGCGCAACAGGCTTCGCCATTTTTGCGTTCGTTCAAACAAAAAAAGATGTGCCGCTGGTAATAGCCGGCCTGGGGTGCAGCCGCTGCGGTGCTGGCTTCTTGGGTTAAATTAGATTCAGTCATGGGCACGATTTTAGGTTTTTAGGTTTTTACCCCAAAGCAAACCCAGCACATACACCAGCACGGCAAAAGGCCACCCCCATCCCAACCATTGGGCCAGTCCGTGAAAGCGGATGAATTGACCCTGCTCCCATGAATACAGTGTCTGCTCAAAATAAGGCCCCACTGCACTCTGGTTGATCAGGCTCAAATCCACCCCCAGCGCCAGCAAAGCCAAGGCGGCACTGGCGCGGCGTGGCGCGCCAATCAGTGCCCCAGACACCACCGCCGCACTCGCCAGAGCCACTTTCACCGGCAGGTTCAGCCACACCCACGCGTACGCAGGCCCAAAACTTAAAGCAGTGCTCAGCGCCGTGCTGCCCACGCCCAGCACCAGCACCCAGAGCAGAAACAAAGCACGCCGGTAAGTTGAACGAATGATGCAAAAGCCGAGCAAGCAGGGAATCAGTACCCCCAAGAATACACACAACCACTCCACCGCAGGCAGCATGGGCTGCAACTCCAGGTCACGCAGGGGCAGCCATTCGATCAGGGGGCTGTCTTCCAGCGCCAGTGCCAAGGCAGACTCCACCCGTTCCATCACCTGCCCCAGGCCAAACGGCACCACGGCAGGAAACAGCAGGGCCAGCGGCCAAAGCGCCAGCAACACCAGACCGCCGCGTGCTTCCTCCACAAACCACTGCGCCCTGAAGCGGCTCCAGCGCTGCAGCCACCCCAAGCGTTCCATGCCCCAGGCGCTGGCGCTACCCAGCGCTGCGCCCGCCACGTTCAGCAACAAATCCAGATTGGACGACACCCGCTGCGGCAAATACACCTGCAAGGTTTCCATGCCCAGGGACAGCAGCAGCGCCGCCAGCAACGGCAGGCGCAGGGCATAAGCCTCGCGCCCTGTGCGCAAGGCGCTCAAAGCCAGAAAAAACCCCAAGGGCATGTAACCCAGCAGGTTGGACACCACGTCAAAACCAGTCCAATACCTGGGCAGGGCAGCGGTCAAAAACCACCAAGGCTCCACCCCTTGATCACGCCAGCCGGAAAAAGGGTAAAGACTGGCATAAACAATCAGGCCGATGTAGACCAGCGCCAGCGGCCAGGCGGAAGTTTTGTGCGTCGGCATCGGGTCAGTCCAGAAAGTAGCAGACATTTTCAGGCAAAAAAAACCCCAGCACAATGGCTGGGGTAGAAGCCTATTTGCTGTCACACATCAAGGCCCCGCTCAGGGAGGAAAAGCGGGGAGCAGTAAACTGCTCGGTGTGTAATTTACCAAAAATAACTGCAATATTCAACCCAAGGCTAAAAAATTGTCACACCCATGACAAATATTTACAAGGAAACCACCCCAATGACCCCCTATGCCGCCTACCCCATGGGCCGTCCGCGCCGTCTGCGCCGCGACACCTTCACCCGCAATCTGGTGCGCGAACACGCCCTGAGTGCACACGATTTCATTTACCCGGTGTTCGTGGTGGATGGCCAAAAGCAGCGCCAGATCGTCACCTCCATGCCCGGTGTCGAGCGCCTGAGCCTGGATTTGTTGCTGCCAGTGGCCGAAGAATGCGTCCAACTGGGCATCCCGGTGATGGCCTTGTTTCCGGTGGTTGACCAAGCCCTCAAAACCCCTGATGGTCGTGAGGCTTTCAACCCCGACGGCTTGGTGCCGCGTGTGGTGCAAGCCCTGAAAAAAGAATTCCCCGGGTTGGGCATCATGACCGACGTGGCACTTGACCCCTTCACCAGCCATGGCCAGGACGGCCTGCCCAGCCCCGACCCCAAGGAAGACGGCTACATCATGAACGATGAAACCGTGGAAGTGCTGGTCAAGCAAGCCCTGTCGCACGCCGCCGCTGGCGCGGACATTGTGGCTCCCAGCGACATGATGGACGGCCGCATTGGTGCGGTGCGTCAGGCTTTGGAAGCCAACCATTTTGTCCACACCCGCATCATGGCCTACAGCGCCAAGTACGCATCGGCCTTTTACGGTCCGTTCCGCGAGGCCGTGGGCTCGGCCGGCAACCTGGGCAAAAGCAACAAAAATGTCTACCAAATGGATCCTGGCAACAGCGACGAAGCGCTGCGTGAAGTGGCCTTGGACATTGCCGAAGGAGCCGACATGGTGATGGTCAAGCCCGGTATGCCGTATCTGGACATCGTACGTCGCGTCAAGGACGCTTTCAAAGTACCCACCTTTGCCTACCAGGTTAGTGGTGAATACGCCATGCTCAAGGCCGCCGCGCAAAACGGCTGGCTAGATCACGACGCGGTCATGCTCGAAAGCCTGCTGGCTTTCAAGCGCGCAGGAGCTGATGGCATCCTGACCTACTTTGCCCGCGATGCCGCCAAGTTGCTTCTAAAATAATAGCTACTAGCCCATAATTTTAAAGGGCTAGAGGCTTATTTCTTATATAAAACTGGCAAGCTGCACGCATGCGTCTTTTTTCCATTCATGGCAACCAGGTCAGCGAAACACGGGCTAACGATCTGCTGCCCGCGCTTGATGACGTGTGCCTGCCCGCGCAAGGCTACCTGTGGATCAGCTGCACGCGCCTGGAGTTTGACCAGGCTCAAGCCCAGATCCAGACCGCCTTGCAGCGCTTGTGCACGCTGCAATTGGTGGACTTGCATGTATCAGACCTGCTCAATGCGCAGCTGCCTTCACGCTACGACTTCACCTCGCAATACGACCTGCTGGTGTTTCGCCGCTTGAGCGCTCGTGGCGCAGACAGCGATGCCACAACGGCTACCGGCTTGAGCGTCAATCCACGCGGCGGCCCCCCGATTTTGCGGCGCATTGACACCAGTCCGGTGGGTTTTGTGGTGTTTGACCGGGTGCTGCTGAGCGTGCATCCACAAGAATGCGCGGTGCTGGACAGCTATGCCCAACGCTTGCTGACATCCAGCGGTGCATCATCGCCAGAAGCCACTGCGGGCGACAGCCGCTCAGCCGGTGCGCGCGGTGTGCCAGCCAACCCGGCCGACCTGATGCTGCGCATCGTCAGCCACATGGTGGACGGTTTTCTGGCGCTGCGCCGCGAGCTCAGCACCCAGCTGGATCACTGGCAAACCGAACTGCTCAACCCCAAAACCCGCTTCAACAACTGGGCCGCGCTGCTCGATGCCCGATTGGCGTTGCACCAGCTCGACGAGCTGTGTGAAGACCAGCACAGCGCCATGCAGGACTGGCTTGAAGCCCTGAAAACCTGGCCGGAGAACGACAGTTTTCTGAGCCCGCACGCGCGCGACCTGCTGCAGGTGCGCAGCCGTGACGTGCTGGAGCACATCGAACGCGTGGTGCACCATGTGCGCCGCCTGGAGCAAAACGCTGAAACGGCGGTGCAAATGCACTTCAACGCCCAAAGCCACCGCACCAACGAGATCATGCGCACGCTCACCGTGCTCACCGCCATCTTTTTGCCACTGAACCTGATTGCCGGCATTTTTGGCATGAACTTCGAGTTCATTCCACTTTTGCACCGCTCCAATGGTTTCTGGCTGGCGATGGTGTCCATGGCGGCCACGGCTGGTGCCCTGGTGGCCTTTTTCTGGCGCAAGCGTTACCTTGAGCGTTCAACGCGCTAACTATTTTTATAACAAATTGGCCTCTAGCCCTTACAAATAAAGCGCAGGCTGCTATGGATTTTAAACCTCTCGTGACCCTGCTGGCACTTGTCAACCCCTTGGCCATCGTGCCGTTTTTCATTCACTACACACAGGATTTCAGCCGGGCTCAGCGCAAGCGCACGATCTGGATCGCATCGTTCAGCACCTTTGTGGTGATTGCCACCTGCGCGTTGATTGGGCTGCACATTTTGGAATTTTTTGGCATTTCGCTGGCCAGTTTTCAGGTCGGCGGCGGCCTGTTGCTGATGACCTCGGCGTTGGCGATGCTCAACGCCCAACCGGCCGAAGCCAAATCCAACGAGGAAGAAATGCACGATGCTGCCGCGCGCGCCAGCATCGCGGTGGTGCCGCTGACCATTCCGCTGCTGACCGGCCCGGCCACCATGTCCACGGTGGTGATTTATGCCGACAAAGCCAAGACTTTTCTGCAACTGGGTACGCTGGTAGGTTACGGCGTGTTGGTGGCATTGGCCACGGCGCTGTGTTTTTCACTGGCACAACCAATTGCCCGTAGTTTGGGCAAAACCGGCATCAACGTCATGACCCGGCTGATGGGCTTGATTCTGGCGGCGCTGTCGGTGGAGGTGATGTCCGATGGACTGGTGAAGCTGTTCCCGGTGCTGGGGAGCTAACTTGACTTAAGCGTTTGGCAACATCGCCAGGGGCAACAAGGCATGGCTTTGAGTGCCGTGTAGGGTGCAACACTGCACTTGATTGATCCCAAACAATCCAGTAGCCTAGATTCTTCAGTTGGACGCGCCCGAGTGGGCTGCTGGCGGCGCGGCTGGGTAGGCTGAGTGCCGCAGCTTCAATGGTGCCTGCGCACAATGGAACGGCACGAAGAGGCCGAGAGGCATTGATAGCCGTCGCTATGGTCGACGAACGGATGGACAAAATAGCCGCAAATTGACTGCCAGGCAGCATTCCGGCACGAAGTGCCGCCTAATGGACGATTTAAGTCAATCTGTTAAACCAAACCGTCGCCGCCAGTGGATGCCCACCCAACTGCCCGGCAACGCTGCCGCAATCCACAGCCAGCCATGCAAACTGCCTGATGCCACCCCCGACACAAAGGCTCCGATGTTGCAGCCGTAAGCGATGCGCGAGCCATAGCCCAGCAGCAAACCGCCAAGCAGCGCCGCCAGCAACGAGCGCCAGGGAAAATTCCACTTTGGTGCAAAGCGTCCTGCCAGTGAAGCTGCACACAGCGCGCCGAGCATGATGGCCATATCCATCAACGAGGTGGTGTCTTCCAGCACATTGCCAGCCAATGCGCTACTTTGAAAGTCACCCTGCCAAAAGCCACTGCTGGTTGCAGCCCAGCCCAACGTTTGTGCCGCTTTAGCTCCCCACAGCGTGAAGCCCCAGGTGATAGACCACGGATGTCCTGCCACCAGCAAGGTCGACAAGTTGCCCAAAGCCAATACAGCGGCAGCTGCCATCAGCGGCCAGGGGCCAATCAGAAAGGTTTGCAGCCAAGCAGCAGGCGTAGAGTTAGCCCCAGTTTTGTTGTTGGGTTGAATTGTCGGTACACCGGCTGATACTGTAGCTGCGGGGCGAGCCAAGCGTTGGAGCAGCCAAGCCAGTAGCCCCATCGCACCCAGTTGCAGTGCCAGCGCGCCGCGCCAACCCAGTGCATCTGCCAGCACAACCGCCTCGTGCGCGGGCAACGCCTGCCACCAGCCCATATGCAAACTGGCGACAAACGAGCCAGCGCAGGCCGAGGCCAGCACCAGCATCATGCGCACGCTACCGCCGCCTGCGGTGTAAAGCGTGCCCGAACCGCAACCACCTGCGATCTGCATACCAATGCCAAACATGAACGCACCGGCCGCCACAGACACACCCACCGGTGCCCAGGCACCACCCAGGTTTTGTCCCCAGACGTTGCCAGCGGCCAGCACTGGCGCGAACATCGTGGTGGTCAACGCCAGCATGAGCAACTGCGCTTGCACGCCACGCATGTCACGCGCCACCAGCATGCGTCGGTAAGCGCTGGCAAAACCAAACGACGCGTGGTAAAGCGCTGCGCCCAGCCCCAAGCCAGTCAACCACAGCGCCAGCGGCCGCCAGTCTTCCACGCCAAGGCGACTTGCCACCCACAGCAAGATGGCACCAGCCATGAGCAGGGGCAGTTTTTGGACGTTAGCCCCCAACGGCATCGTGTGCGATTCGTTCGAAGATCGGGTCAAGCTCGGCCGCCATGGCATTGAGTTTCTCAGACTGATACGGGGTAAACACTGCGCTGGGCGTGCGGTATGTCAAACTTGCGGTGCCGTTGGCGTTTTCGGTCACATAAAACCGGATCGGCGCCTCGATGCCCGCTGGCACGCTTAGCTGCAACATACGCACGGCGTAGTCGTTGCGGAACACCATCAGTACCGCATTGCCAGGAATTTTGACACCACGCCCGGCGGCACCCGCGCTGGCACTGGCAGTGGCCACCAAACCCATTTTTTGCTGTGCCACCGCCGCTTCGACACGCGACACCAATGTGCTGAAATCGTGTTTGCTACTCAGCGTGTGCGTACCTGGCAGCCCGGTCGACTGTGCAGAGCTTGTTCCTACGCTTGCTAGCATGGCCAGCGTGATCAGTGCCGATGTGAAATTGCGTTTTTTCATGATGTAATCCTTTGTTAATAGTCCTGTCGGACTTTCGGAATCGAAGCGTTATCGAAGAGCGGCGTAGCCAAATTCGGCTCCAGCGAAAACAGTTTTTGCCGCATTGGTAGCCTCATAGCATCCCAACCCCGAACGCGGAACAGGCGTTCTCAAAGAAACAAAGTCCTTGTTTCTTGTGATCCATAGCTATGAGACAAAAAGGCGGTGAAAAATGGATCGCTGTGGTCGAATTCGAGCCGATGCACCGAAAGTCCGAGAGCCTGCTAGGTGGTTGGTAAAACATGGTCTGAAGTGCAGAATACCGTGCAACACTGCACTAGCTTAAATTAGTCTGCGCCAGCAACGTCTCAACACTGACGATCTGGTCTGACACCGAAATTTCTATTTGGCTAGTGATGTCCAACGCTCGGTCTTCAAACACATCCTCCCCCGGATGCTGCGCCACCCAGGCCGCCACCGTGGCATCGCGCTGGGTCAGAAGCACCTGCATTTGCGGCCTGAACAACACAAACATGGCGCTGATCCAGCGATTCACCGGCCAAGAGGGGGCTGCGTGGTCAATGCGAAAGCGCTCCAGCAGTTCTGCCACATCACCAGCTGCGTACCAGGCCTCATCTGTGACCCAGCGGTTGGTCGTGAACAAGCCTGTAGGGAGTCCATAAGCATCCATCGAGATTGCTATCAAATGTGACAGCGCCTTATCACCTTCTGGCCATGGTTCGGTGGCATTTTGATGACCAACCGTATGCATGCCATCCGGCATTCCGGATGGGCGCAGAAAGGTGTGAAAATGGCCATGTTCGCCCGCCAGTCCACGGTGCGCGTGGTAGTAGTACTGTGACTGGGTGTCGCGGTCAAACACATCATCAATGGGGTAATGGTTGAACTCAATGAATTCACCTTGCCCATGCAACATCTCACCCACAATGTTGAGCCCGCCCTTGGCCAGAACCCTGTAAACCTCTGTGATTTCGTGGCCGGCTTCACGCATTGCCAGAAGCTCGTCTTGCGTGAGCGTTGGCCATGCAGTCATGCTCTAGAGCCTACTGTCTTACATGTGGACAGCGCAGGGTTTCTTTTTGGGAGCACATGGATTCTTGGCAGCACATGGATTCTTGGCAGCACATGGATTCTTGGCAGCACATGGATTCTTGGCAGCACATGGATTCTTGGCAGCGCATGGATTCTTGGCAGCGCATGGATTCTTGGCAGCGCATGGATTGGCTGCAGCCGCCCCAGCTTTGGGCTTGAAGGTTTTTTGCACGCCAGCAGTGTAGGCCGTCAGGGCGGCGAGTTCGCGCGAATCCCAGGCCAGCGGTTTAGCGGACATGGGCACCACCATGCAAAACTGAACCATTTCATCAAGTTCAATTTTTTTCATACCACCCCGGTCGCTGGCCATTTGCACAAAGTGCGGGTAGGGTTTGGCGAAGGTGTTGAGGTAGGCGTTGTTACTGAAGTGGCAAGAGTTGCAAGACAGTCCATTGGTACTGAGCTTGGTGTCAGAAAACAGTTTTTTGCCCAAAGCGACGAGTTCAGCATGGTTACCCTTGGCCAGATGGGTGCCAGCCGGACGGGTAACCAACTTGACATCGACCTTGTCGCCGGCGGCGCAGGGGTTATTTGCCGCACAGGGATTCTTGGCAGCGCAGGGATTCTTGGCAGCGCAGGGATTCTTGGCAGCGCAGGGATTCTTGGCAGCACAGGGGTTCATCTTGCGCGGTGCACAGGGGTTGCGCGGCGCACAAGGGCTTTGTGCAAATGCGCCGGGCGCGCCGCAAGCGACACCAAAAACAGAGGCCAAGATGGCAGAGCGGACGGCGGACGGACGTTGTTTCATGAAAAAACTCCTTGGGTTGGGTTGAATCGGCGGACAAAGGCAGTCCGTGCCGATTAGACGCGAGCCTGTTCCAAGTTCTTACACTGTCCCAAAAAATATTTCATCCCAAACAATCGATTAGGGCATGAATGCATGGCGAGGTAAGTTGCGAGGCTGTTTGACAGGCCGAGAGGCGTTCATAGCCGTCGCTCACAAGAAACAAGTATCTTGTTTCATTGAGAACGCCTGGCCTGCGTGCGGGGTTGGAATGCTATGGACGACGATCGGACGGACAAAATGGCCGCAAATCGATCGACAGGCATCATGCAGGCACTAAGTGCCGCCCAATGGATTATTTGGGTTCATGCACCATGGATCGTCTCATCCCAGATTTAACCTGCGATTCCTCAGTTGACCGCTGGTTTTCTTCAATAAGTGCCTATGGACATGGCTTATTTCAGTCTCAGTCAGGTTCACCTTTTGGGTCAGAGCGCTACGCACCTGATTGAGCCACTGGCAACGCGCCTGGGGGCGTTGCGCCTCCTTGCGGGCAGTAGCCCGCTAGGTCGTCACCCTTGCAGAGCGCAGCCAGGCCAGAGGCTTGGCCTCTTCGTGCCGTTCCATTGTGCGCAGGCACAATGGAAGCTGCGGCACTCAGCCTACCCAGCCGCGCCGCCAGCAGCCCACTCGGGCGCGTCCAACTGAGGTGTCTAGGTTTAAACCGCTTCTTGCTGCACACCCGCGCAAGTGAACGGTGTGCTGAGGAACTGCACCTTCAGATCAAAGATAGCGCCGCGCAAGCCTGACGTTCAGATTGAACTTGCCAGGCCCATGTACAAGCAAAAACAGCAGCACCAGCGCTGAAATACGCCTAGGAGGCTGTCGGACTTTGGGTACATCGGCTGCAATCCGACCGCAGCAGTCCATTTTTTACCGTCTTTTTGGTTCATAGCTACGGCTATGAGCCTGCAAATCCGGCAAAAACTGTCCTCGCTGGGGTCGAATTTGGCTACCCCGCTCCTCGAGAACGCTTCGATGCCGAAAGTCCGACAGGCTGCTAGCAACACCGAACAGGAACAGCGGAGCGTCCGGCCGTAAGATGCATAACGCTTATGTTCAACATGGACGTCCCGAAGCATGAAACATGTGCAGCCCCAAGTAGGGCGGGTTTCAACCCGCCATGGCCGACTGAAGTCGGCGCTACAAAAAGCAATTGCTGACGACTGTCGTCGTTCTTTCACGTTAAACGCTTGGCTTAACTTCACCGGTATTGCGCCTATTTTTTGATCAGGCCTTGACTTCCTTGAACTCTTTCAATTGGCCGTGGCCAGTGGGTGAGGTCTTGGACACGGTCTTTTCGCACGTGCCTTTGGGCACTATGGATCAGGCATCGCCCTGGTAGTCTACTTTGGACGTGCCCGCGCAGGTGGTACCGGCACCGGCCTTGCAGTCGTTTTTGCCTTTAAGCGCCACGCCGAAACACTTTTCGGTGTCAGCGGCTTGAGCGGCCACGGGGGTAGCGGCAATGGTAAACGCGGCGCTTATGGCCAGGACAAGGCCGGCGGCTGTGGCGGTACGGCGAGCCATGGGGGGTTGGGAGAGGGGTGTCATGAGGTTGTCCTAAAAAATTAAAGTCCGATCAATAGCGCATCAAAGCGATTTCGGCGCTTTGTCTTTCAGGCGTGGCCAGTTCTTGTCCGCCTTCGCCAAGTTGCCTTTCACATCTTCCAGCCAACGGGTCTGCGCTCCCTTGTGTACGTTGAGATACATCTTGCCATCAACGATGCGCCAAAGTTGCGGATCGACATCAAGTTTTTGCTCCAGTGCGACACCCATAGCGCAAAAACCACCATAGGCAGGGGTGTATTTATCAGGATTGGCGGTAAAAGCATTGCGGTTTTGTGAGTTGGCAAACTGGTATGTGGCACCTTCGTATGTCGCAACAAGGTCAGCCTTGCCCGGGACGGGGCCACTTGTCGAAAAGTAGGACACCGGGTCAAAGCCCTTTAACGCGATACCCTTGGCATCGACGTTCAAGGCGCTTGTAGATTGCTCGTCATAGGCATGGGCGAGGTGAGGCAGGGTAAGCGACCCGACTGACAGCATCATGGCTTTTGCAACAAGGCTGCGGCGTGTAAAACGAAACTGGGTAGGCATAAAAATATCCATAAATGGTTAAACGCCCACAGCCGACAAGAATGGTGTGTCGTAGGGCCGACTTCAGTCGGCCATGGCGGGTTAAAACCCGCCCTACGCTGGGCACGCATGTTTCATGATTTGGGGTGTCCTTGTTGAACATGGACGTTAGGGTTAAATCGCTCTCGATGCAGTTGGTGTGTCAACATCGAACTCGACGGCATCTACTTTAAGCACCCATTTGATACGAAAAGTGTTTAAAAGTATCATCTGAATGATCATTCGTATTAAAGTGCGTTATGGACAGACTTTCCAAACTTCTCTCTCATTTTTCTTTGCAAGCGGGCGTTTTCTACACCGGCAACATTTGCGGAATTCATGACTTTTCTCATGACAAAACGCGAGGTCATATTCACCTGATCCAGCGCGGGACGGTGCAGGTCATTGGTGTGAAGGCAGAGACTTTCGAGGTTGCCGAACCCACTTTGCTTTTTTTGCCCCGCCCTGATACGCACCGGTTGGTAGCTGATTCGCCTGACGGGGCGGATGTTGTATGTGCGACGGTTCAATTTGGCGGGAACGGCAGAAATCCGATAGCTGATTCGCTGCCCAACATGGTGATGGTCAAGTTAGCCGATTTGGTGGGCGTGGATACGCTGTTGAACCTGATGTTTGATGAAGCCTTTGCCGAACACGACGGCCGCCAAGCGGCGTTGGATCGCTTGTGTGAGGTGTTGATGATTCGGTTGTTGCGTCACTGCATTGATTTGGGTCTGACGCAGGGCGGCATCTTGGCTGGGCTTGCCGATGCGCGTCTAGCCAAAACCATCTCTGCTATTCATGACGACCCTGCATGTAGTCGCGATCTGACCAGCATGGCTATGCTGGCGGGCATGTCACGCGCGCGCTTCGCCGTGCGGTTCCGCGAGGTCACCGGCGAAACCCCTGCCGACTATCTGGCCTCGTGGCGTGTGATGATGGCGCAAGGCCTGCTCAAGAAGGGGCGACATCTCAAGCATGTGGCTAGCGATGTTGGCTACGGTAGTGCCAGTGCACTGACCCGTGCTTTTATTCGCAAACTGGGATGCTCGGCCACGCAATGGCTTAAAGGTGTGCAAGAAGATTCATCAAGCCCAGCTTGATGAACTTGGTAGTTCAAGCGGAAAGCTGTTTGCGCAAGCGTTCTGCCATTAAATCAACGAATGAGCGAACTTTCGCCGATGAATGGCGACCTTCACGGTGCAAGATATGGACAGGTATCGCTGGACTTTCGAATTCGCTGAGCACTATTTTTAGCTTGCCGGAATGTACCGGCTCAGCAACTTGATACGACAGCAAGTGGGTTATTCCCAGGCCAGCCATTGCAGCGCGGGCTGCCGAATCATTGTCGCTGACGCTGAATATGGGTTGTAACTTGACTGTTTGCGGCAAGCCGTTGCGCAGAAAACGCAGTTCGTCATTCGGATTGAGACCGCGAGCCAGGATGATGTGATGCTTGAGCAGATCGTCCGGCGTTTGCGGAATGCCGTGCGTGTCCAAGTAGTCCGCTGCTGCGCATAACACCCGTCTTACAGAACCAACCTGCATCGCCCGGTATGTCGAATCCGGCAAATTGCCGATGCGTATCGCCACTTCCACCCCCTCCTCCAGCATGTTGACCACACGATCAACGAATAATGCATTGACTTTCACCGCAGGGTAACGGTGCAAATACTCGACAACACCTGGCATCACATGCAAGCGACCGAACAAAACTGAAGCGGTAACGGTGAGTTGGCCGCACGGCTCAGCATGGACACCTAGCGCAGCGGCATCTGCTTCATCAGCAAGGGCAATGATGCGTTTCGCATCTTCATAGTACTTCTGGCCAGCCTCGGTCATACGCACGTAGCGCGTCGTGCGGTTCAACAATTTAACGCCCAATCGTTCCTCCAGCGCCGCAATGGCGCGCGTCACGGCCGGCGGTGACATGTTTAGCTTGCGCGCGCCACCGGCAAAGCCCTCAGCCTCGACTACAGCGACATAAACGCTCATTAAATGCAAACGACCCATCTTTTATTCCTTTCGGTGGAATAGTAAATTACAAATTTTAGGTATTCTTTGTTTTTATGGAACAAGACACACTACGTCTGTCTGCCGAATTCCACGCGGACGAGCGACAAACTTTTTACCATTGGAGAATTATCATGAGCCGTATTACTGTTGTTAGCAACGAAAACGCCAATCCCGAACAACGTAGTCTGTTGGAAGCGATTCAAAGCCAACTTGGCATGGTGCCTAATTTTTTGCGGGTTTTCGCCCACTCGCCGGACGCTTTGAAGGCTTTTCTCGGCCTGCATCACATCGCTGACCATGGTTCACTCGATGCCGCCACCCGTGAACGCATCGCGCTGACGCTGGCCCAGAAAAATGAGTGCGAATATTGTCTTTCCGCACACACCGCCATCGGTCGTAAAGCCGGCTTGAATGCGGCGGAAATTGAAGCCAACCGCGCTGGTTCCAGTCAGGATGTCAAAGCGGCGGTGGCGGTGAAATTCGCTCGTGCCTTGTCTGAGCATAAAGGCGCAGTGACCAACGCCGAATTGCAGGCCATGCGTGATGCTGGTTTCAGCGATGCGCACATTGTCGAAGTCATCACCCACGTGGGCATGAACGTTCTGACCAATATTTTGGGCAAAGCCAGCCGGGTTGATATTGACTTCCCGAAAGTGTCTTTACAGCAGACTGCTTGACCTTGAACCGGGCGCAGTTCACCAATGGACTTGCGCCCGGATTCCTGGGCTGTCTGCACGGCAGGCATATTGACTTCAATATTCAATTCAAATCAGGAGTAAGGTCATGGCTTTTGCCTTTGCCAAAATAAGTTTCACCCCGGACGTACAGGCCGTACAGGCTGAAATGGGTAGTCGCGCCGGATATCGATCCGCGGAACTTGGCGTGGTTGAAGAGGTTTTGTTGGGCGCTTCGGAGAAAACTTTTATTACCGAACGTGACAGCTTTTATCAAGCCACGGTTAGCCAAACCGGATGGCCCTATGTGCAGCATCGTGGCGGTTCTGTCGGCTTGTTGAAGGTGCTGGACGACAGTACCATTGGTTACGCTGATTTCAGCGGCAACCGACAGTACATTTCAGTAGGCAATTTACGCGGCGACGACCGGGTTAGTTTGCTGCTGATGGATTATCCGCAGCGGCGGCGCCTGAAAATTTGGGGCAGGGCGCGAGCGGTGGACGAACGCAGCGAGCCCGAATTGCTGGCCAAACTGGAGTCACCCGATGATCGATCGCCTGTCGAACGCGGTATCGTTATCCGAGTAGAGGCCTTCGACTGGAATTGCCCCAAATACATCACGCCACGCTACAGCCAGGACGAAGTTGAAGCGCTGCTTGATCAAATTCGCCAACAGCAACCGGCGGTGATAAACCGACATTCGTTTGGCGTTTTGGGCGTTGGCGAATTACCGTTAAAAATTGTCGGAATTCGCCAATTGACATCGCATATTCGCGCTTACGAATTTCGCCATGCCAATGGCGGCCTGCTCCCGACCTATCGTGCGGGTTCACATCTGCAGATGCCGATTGCATTGCCAGACGGTCGCGTGACCTCTCGTTCCTATTCACTGACTGACGTAGCGGACCAACCTAACCAATACCGAATTGCAGTATTGCGAGTTGATGACGGTGACGGCGGCTCGTCAGCATTGCATGACGGATGGCAAATTGGCATGCGCCTCAATGTCGATGCACCGAATAACTATTTCAGCCTGCACGCCGACAGTCGGTCGGCGTTGATGATCGCCGGTGGTATCGGCATCACACCAATCCAAGCAATGGCACAGGAATTGAATGCGCGGGGAGGGCATTTTGAATTGCATTACGTTGGCCGCACGAAAGAAGAAATGGCATTTGTCGATGACCTTCGGCGAAATTTCCCCGAGCAATGCCATTTTTATTTCAGTCAAGCCCCAAAGCCAACCCGACTCGATGTGTCGCTGTTGCTGGAGAGTACATCAGCCGATACCGTCATTTACGTTTGTGGTCCAGCTCGGTTGATCGATGCCGTGCGGCAGGCCGCCCGCAAGTTTGGCATCGCCGATGAAAGAGTTCAATCCGAAAGTTTCGTTTAAACAGGTATACAGCATGACCGTAGAAATCAAGACCCCCATTCCACCCTTTAACGAAAAAACTGCGACGCAGAAAGTACGGATGGCTGAAGACGCATGGAACTCGCGCGATCCAGCCCGCGTCGCACAGGTCTATACGAAAGACACGCTCTGGCGCAACCGTAGCGAATTTCCTCAAGGCCGCGCGCAAGTGCACCAATTTCTGCAGCGCAAGTGGGACAAGGAGCGGGAGTACCGCTTGATCAAAGAGTTGTGGGCGTTTTCCGACAACCGCATTGCCGTGCGCTTTGCCTACGAATGGCATGATGAGTCCGGGCAATGGTTCAGAAGTTACGGCAATGAAAACTGGGAATTCGACTTGCATGGTTATATGCAAAGGCGTTTTGCCAGCATCAACGACCTGCCGATAAAGCAAGAACAACGTTTATTCCACTGGCCGTTGGGGCGTCGTCCTGATGCTCACGCCAGTTTGAGTGATTTGAATTTATGAAGCGTATACCCCGTCGTTTTAAAAAAACAGGTCGCTAATCCGCCTATTTACCAGCCATGTAAGTTTCTGCTGCCTTGAGTCGACAAATGGAGAACGCCAGTCTCACCCACCCTCTTTTTGTCCGCGCACATTCCATGCAGATCAGTACTGTCGAAAGCACTGGATTCAAACTTTTTAAATTGCTCAACGGCTCCATCATTGTGCTGGCGTTGTTGACCGTGCTGGAGGACGCCGCGCTGACCGAATGGCCTGCGGTCGCCACCATCTTTATCACCCTGTTTGCCAACGCGGTGGCAGAAGCATTTGCGCGTGGACTAGCCGATGAAATTGCCAACAAGCGCCGCACCTCCTTGCCCGAAGCGGTGGCTCTGCTGCGGCGCTCGCTGGTGGTGGTGCCTGGCATCGTGCCTGCGGTGGCTTTTGCGGCTGTGGCCTTGGGCTGGCTGCCCATAGGCACTGCGTTTTTCAGTGCCTGCTGGACGCTGGTGCTAGCGCTTTTTGTGGCTGGCTTTTGGGCGTGTGCAGTCAATGGCACCCAGGTTTGGCGTGGTTTGGTTTACGGTGCGGTGATCAGTAGCTTTGGCCTGGCCATTGTGGCGCTGCGTTTGGTCACGCCGTAACAATGCATTCGCGTCAAATGATCTGACACGCGGTGCGACGTTGGTTTTACATGGCAAGCTGTTGGATGCAAATATTACTAATGGACTTGTAAGCAATTTGCTCAGTCTGCAGACTAACCCAAGGTGGCATCTATCAAAAGATAAGCGCATGTCTTGTCTCAAACCTCCTTAGGAACCCCACGTGCTTACAGGAAAAACAGCCCTCATCACCGGATCAACCAGCGGTATCGGACTTGGCATTGCCGAACACTTTGCGCAACAAGGGGCCAACATTGTGCTCAACGGCATGGGTGATGCCATTGAAATAGAAGCCACCCGGTCGCGGTTGGAAGCCACCTACCCGGTCAAGGTTAGGTTTTTTGGAGCCGACATGAGTCAGAGCGCGGCAATCGAGGCGATGTTTCAATCAGTCAACGCTGAATTTGGCGGTGTCGATATTTTGGTGAACAACGCCGGCATTCAGTTTGTGGCTCCCGTGGATGAATTTCCAACACCCAAGTGGGATGCCATTCTGGCCATCAACCTCACCTCAGCGTTTCACACCACGCGACTGGCTTTGCCGCACATGAAAAAGAAGCAATGGGGGCGCATCATCCAGGTGGCCTCGGCGCACGCGCTGGTGGCTTTGCCCTTCAAGTCGGCCTATGTGG
>MNXW01000225.1 GCA_001871515.1 Comamonadaceae bacterium CG2_30_57_122 | reverse complement strand
CGCCAGGCATGCCCGATGGGGTGGGGATTCAAGCTTTAGTCTTTCGGAGGCACGAAGCCTTGTGCCGCGTCGGCACCACCGCCAAAAAAGTGGTTTTCCATCTGACGGGCCAGGTATTGACGCGCGCGGGCATCGGCCAGATTCAGGCGGTTCTCGTTGACCAGCATGGTCTGGTGCTTGAGCCAATCGGCCCAGGCCTGCTTGCTGACAGACTCCCACAGGCGCTTGCCCAACTCACCAGGGTAGGGTGGAAAGTCAAGCCCTTCAGCCTCTATGCCCAGTTTGATGCATTTCACAGTGCGCGCCATAAATTCCCTTTGAGTCAATGAATAAAGGACTTACTTTAGCAAGCTTTTCCACGCGTGGACGTACTGACGTAAAATGCCACCCTATGGCAAAAGCAGATACCAAAACCAAAATCGTGGCCGACGGCCTGCGTTACAAATCCAAAGTGTCGGGTTCCCCCTTCACAGCGGCCACTTCATTTGGTGCCGCCACCATGTCGTGTTTCTTGTGCGGCAAGCACCGTGCACGGTCACAAATGGTGTCCAAAAAGATACTTGGCAAATCTCAGGCCGTGTGTTCACCGTCCTGTAAAGCGCTGGACGAAGCTTCCAAATAGCTTTCATGTTGCAATCGCTGTTGGCCTTGCTGGATCTGGCTCCCAGGCGCGTCTTGGCGTTGGTGTGTGGGGGTTGCCTGGCCATGCTGGCCTTTGGTTTGTACCTGCAACACAGCGTGGGACTGAACCCGTGCCCGATGTGCATCGTGCAGCGATATGCTCTTATTTTTGTAGCTGTTGTCGCAGGTTTAACTGGGGCTACAGGCAAAAAATCTTTGCAACTTTCAGGGTTGACCTTGATGCTGCTGGGTTCAGGCTTTGGTTCTTTTGTGGCCGCTCGCCAGACCTGGCTGCAGTGGTATCCCCCCCAAATCGCCACCTGTGGCCGAGATTTCTACGGCATGATCGAAGATTTTCCGATCAGCCGTTCGATACCTATGATTTTTAAGGGCAGTGGCGACTGTGCAGCAGTGGACTGGACGTTTTTGGGCGGCTCCATTGCCAATTGGTCATTTGTGTGCTTCACGCTGATTGGCTTGCTGGCACTGACCATGCTTTGGCGCAGAACCAAGTTGCCCTGCTAATCACTCAAAGCAACACGCTGCCCGGGTGCTCACCGCGCACGTAAACCAGGTGAGCACGCCCCACCAAAAAGGTGTCGAGCGTGCCAATGTTGCCCAAATCCTTGTTGGTGAACGGTAGCTTATGCAATACATAGCGCATGGCGTTGAGTCGCGCGCGTTTCTTGCAGTCTGATTTGATGACTGTCCAGGGTGCATCGGCCGTGTCGGTCTCAAAGAACATGGCTTCCTTGGCTTTGGTGTAGTCGTCCTATTTATCCAGCGAGGCCAAGTCAATCTGGCTGAGTTTCCATGGCTTGAGTGGATGCACCTCGCGCTCTTTGAATCGCCTACGCTGTTCCTTGCGGCTGACCGAAAACCAAAACTTGATCAAATACATGATGTCGCTTTGAACCAACTGGCGCTCAAACAGCGATGCCTGGTGAATGAACGGCTGGTACTCGGCCTCGGTGCAAAAGCCCATGACACGCTCGACACCTGCGCGGTTTTACCAAGATCGGTCAAACAGCACAATTTCACCCGCTGTGGGTAAATGCTGCAAATAACGCTGCAAATACCATTGCCCTCGCTCTGCGTCCGATGGTTTTTCGAGCGCCACTACGCGCGCGCCGCGTGGGTTCAAGTGTTCCATGAAGCGGCGAATCGTGCCGCCTTTTCCAGCTGCATCACGCCCTTCAAACAAAATTACTACCCGTTGACCTGTCTCTTTTGCCCAGCTTTGTAATTCCAGTAATTCGACTGGCAGCTTGTATTTTTGCGACTCATAGCGCTTGCGCGACATCAGGTTTTTGTAGGGGTAGCCGCCGGTGCGCCAGTCAATGGACGGTTCGTCATCGGGCTTGCTGCCTTGGTCTTGAGGTACGGTTTGACTTTCCAGCAACATTTGCCGAATCGCAGTGACATCGTCAGGCGAACTCCCTTGCAGCAAGGTTTTTAGTGCTTCCACTTTACTGGGTGTGTGCTGAAGAATGTCTTTAATCGCCGTTTTTTTGCTGGTTTGTGCGGCATCGATGCTGGTTTTAGTGACGCGTCGAGCCATACCTGAGGCCGGGCAATGTGTGAGCGTAGCTTTTTCATGCTTTGCTCATGCAATTTTTTTCACCAACACCTGGCTTTTGCGATCCCAGTTGTACTTGCGTTTACGTGCCTCGGGCAACCAGTCGGGATCGACCTGCATAAACCCACGTTTGATAAACCAGTGCATGGTGCGTGTCGTTAGTACAAAAATGCTGTCCAGCCCAGCCAGCTTGGCGCGCTGCTCGATGCGTTTGAGTACCCGTTCGCCATCACCCTGACCCTGCACATCCGGCGACACGGTTAGCGCGGCCATTTCGGCGGTGCGCGCTTCGGGGTAGGCGTAGAGCGCCGCGCAGGCGAAGATCACGCCATCGTGTTCGATGACGGTGTACAGCCCCACATCACGCTCGATTTCGGTGCGGCTGCGCTTGACCAGCGTGCCGTCTTTCTCAAACGGCTCGATCAATTGCAGAATGCCACCCACATCGTCCACCGAGGCTTCGCGCAGGCTCTCCAGCTTTTCGTCTACCACCATGGTGCCGATGCCGTCGTGCACATAGACTTCCAGCAAGATCGAACCATCCACCGCAAACGGAATGATGTGGCTGCGCTCGACGCCGCCTTTGCAGGCCTTGACGCAATGCTGCAGGTAAAACGCGGTGTCCACCGGTTTGTCGGCGGCTGGCAAATCGCGCAATAGTTTTTCAGCAGCGGCCAGCGGTAGCTCGGTGTCAATCGGGTTGTCTTCGCTGACCGCTTGGGCGATGTCGGTGGCGATGCCGGGCACTTCTGTCACAAAAATCAGCTTATCGGCTTGCAGCGCTACCGCCACCGAGGTGGCAACTTCTTCCATCGTCAGGTTGAACGCCTCGCCGGTGGGCGAAAAGCCAAACGGCGACATCAGCACCAACGCGCCCATGTCCAGCGAACGGATGATGCCGGCCGTGTCAATCTTGCGTACCACGCCCGAGTGCTGAAAGTCCACACCGTCAACGATTCCCACCGGCCGCGCGGTTAAAAAGTTGCCAGAAATCACCCGCACCGTGGCACCGGCCATCGGAGTGTTGGGCAAGCCCTGGCTGAACGCCGCTTCAATTTCGTAGCGCAACTGGCCGGCCGCTTCCTGGGCGCAGTCCAAAGCGACTTCATCGGTTACACGAATGCCGCCAAAGTAGCGCGGCGTGTGGCCCTTGGCCTTGAGTTGTTCGTTCACTTGGGGGCGAAAACCGTGCACCAGCACCACCTTGACCCCCATACTCTGGATCAACGCCAGGTCTTGTGCCAGATTGGGCAACTTGCCAGCCGCGATGGCCTCGCCACACACGCCCACCACAAACGTCTGGTTGCGAAACTTGTGGATATAGGGTGCAACTGACCGGAACCACGGGACAAAAGTGAAATTGAAAACAGAGTTCATAAGAAAAGATGCAGCATTTGCAGGTATTTGGTGGTTAACTTGAAATAACGGTAAGTCGCGACATAAATGGAAGCCAATACCAACCGACCCACGGAACCGCGCGCAGTGATGAAGACGGTATGCCTGCAAAAGCGCTTGGTGCGACTGCCTTTCAAGCCTGCTTCGGTGATGTAATCTGCCGTCGAAAACTTTAAAATCGTCCCGTCAGTATCGGTTGGCGTTAAGAAAGTAATGTCGCCCCCCAGTATTCAGGTTTCTTTTTTGCGGATGTCTCGCCACCGATCAGATCGGCTACCGCCAGAATGCTTGAGCCAGACCACCCCGCCAGAATCTCTCGTTTTAAGTGGGTGTTGTAAACCATCTTGCCGCCGGATAATTTGTTGGGTTTGTCGTTGGCATCGAGGAAGTCGAACTGCACGAACCAGTCGCCGTACAGCGTCTTGACCATTGCCTCAAGCTCAGCGTTGACGCGTTTATAGCCGTCGATTTTGGCATCGATGTTTTTAAGCAGGCCAGCAACTTTTTTTTGCTCATCCATCCCCGATACCCGTGCGGCTAAGTCGGGCATCTCATTCAGCGCAATTCGATCCGTTGTTGCCCCCGTTATGGTGTTGGCAAAAATGGTTTGCTGAAAAGCTGGTGATCGATATGCGTAAAGAAGGTACTCGGGAATTACCTCGCCTGAACGTGGGCGCAGCAATCTCATGCGACGGCCCAAACATGCTTTGACCTGATCGGGCTTGAGGGTGGCTTCGCCCCATCGAGTTTCATACGAAAACAGCAGATCGCCCATTTGTGGCGTGACTCGCTTTGTCCATTTATAAAAATCTTCTTCACTGAGGTGAGGTGAGCAGATTTCGATAGATCAAATCGCCCATTTTTCAGACTGGAAATGCTCAAAAAAAACGGCTCAACATTTCTCTTGATAAGGGTTGCGGGAGGGCCATCAAAGCTATCAGCAACGAACCCGATGGTGGTCATCAAGTCAACCATTCAAAACTACTCCAGCCAACTGTTTTTTGACTCACTGCCCAACCCAATTCAAGCCACTGCTGCCCAGCCTGCGTCAGGCGGTATTTCTGCAAACGGCTTTGTGGTTTGTCGGACAAGGTCATTTCGATTACCTCAGCGGCGCCGGTGTTGCAGGCTAGCTGCCTGTCGGACTTTCGGTACATCGGCTGCAATCCGACCGCGGAGATCCATTTTTCATCGCCTTTTTGCCCCATAGCTACGGCTATGAGACTGCAAATTCGGCAAAAACTGTCGTCGCTGGAGCCGAATTTGGCTACGCCGCTCTTAACGTGAAACAACGCCCACAGCCTACAAGAATGGCTTGTCGTAGGGCCGACTTCAGTCGGCCATGGCGGGTTGAAACCCGCCCTACGCAGGGCACGCATGTTTCATGCTTTGGGGTGTCCTTGTTGAACATGGACGTTAGAGAACGCGTCGATGCCGAAAGTCCGACAGACTACTAGGGTGTGGTTTTCGATTTCCAGCTTGTCCAGCACGCGGTACGTGGCCTTGATCAGTGAGCAATAACCATATTCCTCGTTTTCGGTCTGGTCGCACTTGTCAGTGCTGGCATATTTGGCCACCTTGATGGAAATGCTGTTGGTGTTCGCCAGCAAATAAGCAGCACAGTTCACCAGACCGCCAGTGCTTGGGCTTAAAGCAGCACTTTGTGTGCGCGTTGAACTTGCTGTCTGATTTTTACTGGCAGGTGGTGGGTGCATGAATGGGTTTGCGTGTTTGGATTTTAGTTATCGGGCGGTGTGGAGCATTGTAAAACTGCAAGTTCCATGACCCACCTTTGCCTTTGTTGACAGAGAAGCAAATTTGCACCTCCGGTGTTGGAGACTTTCAGTAAATTTCCCCAGCTTGTCATCCCACTCTTAATCAGCGACTTCGTAGCCGGGGTTTAACATCAAAAATGATAGCACACTCATTTTGACCAGCTATTAAAAACGCAGCATGTTGATTTATATGTGTTTTTTAGACTCTTGAATTTATTCTTCGTTTTGTTGTGCCATAAAATTTTTGAGTGAATTTCGATTCTCATGTTTTTGCGGCGAGCATGGCACGCATGTTTATTCGACAAACCCGCACCAGCAACAAAGCCACGGGCGAGGGCTACTTCACCTACCGGCTCGTGCGCGGTGAGCGCATTGCGGGCTAAGTGCGGCAAATCACCGTACTGAACCTGGGGCGACACTTCCCCGTCTCCCAAGACGACTGGTCATTGCTGTGCAGCCGCATCGAACAACTGCTGCCCTCTCACCTTTTTGATGCCACCGGGCGCAGCCATCACATCCAAAGAGGCACGATAGCCGGGTTTCCATGCGTCTTTACGCTTGGGCTTGCCCTCTGCCAGATAGCGCGGCCAAATATCGCCCACGGTCACGGCATGCACCTTGTCTGCTTCCACTTGGGCGGCGGCGGCAATGGCGGCGGCAATGGCGGCCTCTTGCTGGCGCTCTCCCTCTCGTGGGTCAATCCCTTGCTCGGTCAACCCACGCAGACGGTGTGCTTCCGCTTTTGCCAT
>MNXW01000217.1 GCA_001871515.1 Comamonadaceae bacterium CG2_30_57_122 | reverse complement strand
GCGGCGGTAAGAGTTGACGTAGGGCGCGAACATCGGCATCACCTGCGGCACGTACTTTTGCAGGCCGCCAATGTAGTGGTTGAACCGGCTGCTGGCCGAGCCGTCGGCGTTGGAGAAGATGTTGCGCCCGGTGTCCGCATCCAGAATGCTTTGGTGGATGTGCATGGCGCTGCCGGGCTCCATCTCCATCGGCTTGGCCATGAAGGTGGCACAAATGCCGTGGCGCAACGCGGTTTCACGCACCGTGCGTTTGAACAAAAAGACGCGGTCGGCCAGATCCATCGGGTCACCGTGGCTGAAGTTGATCTCCATCTGGCCGGCACCGGCCTCATGAATCAGCGTCTCGACCCCCAGGCGGTGCACGCTGCAGAACTGCGAAAGCTCCATGAAGAACGGATCGAAGTCGTTGACCGCGTCGATCGAATACGACTGCCGCCCGGCCTCGGACTTGCCGGTGCGCCCCAGCGGCGGCTGCAACGGAACATGCGGGTTGTTTTGCCGCGCCACCAGGTAGAACTCCATCTCGGGCGCGACCACCGGCCGCCAGCCCTGCTTTTCATACAGCGACACCACGTGACGCAGCACGCTGCGCGGGGCCAGCTGCACGGCGCTGCCATCGTCTTCAAAACAGTCGTGAATCACCACCGCCACCGGCTCGGCGGCCCATGGCACCAGCCGCACCGTGCTGTTGTCGGGCAGGCAGACCATGTCGGGGTCGGTGTCGCCCACGTAGGAGCCGTTGTCGGGCTGCTGGCCGTTGACGGTGTTGAGCAGCACGCTTTTGGGCAGGCGCATTTCACCCGCGCTTAAAAACAGGTCTTTGGGCAAAATTTTGCCGCGGGCGATGCCGGTCATGTCGGGGATGACGCACTCGACCTCATGAATGCGGTGCGTGGCTAGAAAGTCGGTGATGGTGTCACTCATGGAAGCTCCTGCAAAGTGGTTGAACCCAAACAATCCATGAGGGCATGAATGCATGGCGCGAGGCGAGTTGCGAGGCGAGTTGCGAGGCAGTTTGGCTGGCCGAGAGGCGTTCATAGCCGTAGCCATGGACAAGGAACGGACGGGCAAAATGGCCGTAAATCACGCCGCCAGGCATCATGCAGGCACGAAATGCCGCCTAATGGGTTATTTGGGTTGAAAAGCATTCTGTCATTCATCACCGGCGCAGGCGGTACCACTTTGCCGGTCTATCATAGGTACAGACCAACCCACCGGACATTGCCCATGCTGCACACTTTGAACACTTATTTTCCGGTGCGTTACACCGTGTTTGGGTTGAGCCTGTTCGGCTTGTTGCTGAGCCTGTTCACCTGGATGGCGTTTGGCCTGGGAGGTGGCTGGGTGCTGCTGTGCGGCGCACTGAGCGCACTGGGCTTGTATGACGTGCTGCAGAACAAGCGGTCGCTGCTGCGCAACTATCCCATCATCGGGCGCATCCGCTACATGCTGGAATACGTGCGCCCCGAAATTCGCCAGTATTTTCTGGAGAGCGACTCCGAGGCCACGCCGTTTTCACGCGCCCAGCGTTCGCTGGTGTACCAACGCGCCAAGGGCGACTCGGACAAGCATCCGTTTGGCACTCAGCTCAATGTCTACGCCGAGGGCTACGAGTGGATGAACCACGCCATGCTGCCCACGCAATTGGCCTCGCACGACTTTCGCGTGACCATTGGCGCCGGCTGCGCCCAGCCCTACAGCGCCAGCGTGTTCAACATCTCGGCCATGAGTTTTGGGGCCCTGAGCGCCAACGCCATCCTGGCCCTGAACGCCGGTGCCAAACGCGGCGGCTTTGCGCATGACACGGGGGAGGGCTCGATCTCCAAGCACCATTGGCAAAACGGTGGCGACCTGATCTGGGAAATTGGCTCGGGCTACTTTGGCTGCCGCAACGCCGATGGCAGCTTCAGCGCTGACAAGTTCATCACCAACGCGCGCGACCCGCAAGTGAAAATGATCGAGCTCAAGCTCAGCCAGGGGGCTAAACCTGGCCACGGCGGCATGTTGCCAGGCGCCAAGGTCACGCCCGAAATTGCGGCCGCACGCGGCGTGCCGGTGGGGGTGGACTGCGTCTCGCCCGCTGCCCACAGTGCATTCAGCACCCCGGTGGAAATGATGCAGTTCATTGAACGCTTGCGTGAACTCTCGGGCGGCAAACCCACCGGTTTCAAGCTGTGCATTGGGCATCCCTGGGAATGGTTTGGCATGGTCAAGGCGATGCTGCAAACCGGCATCACGCCCGACTTTATTGTGGTGGACGGGGCCGAAGGCGGCACCGGCGCGGCACCGCTGGAGTTCACCGACCATGTGGGCTCACCGCTGCAGGAAGGCCTGCTGCTGGTGCACAACACCCTGCGCGGTGCGGGTTTGCGTGGGCGCATCACCGTGGGCTGCGCCGGCAAGGTGACCAGCGCGTTTGACATTGCCCGCCTGATGGCGCTGGGGGCGGACTGGTGCAACGCCGCGCGCGGCTTCATGTTTGCGCTGGGCTGCATCCAGTCCCAGCACTGCCACACCGATGCCTGCCCCACCGGCGTGGCCACCCAGGACCCGAACCGGCAAAAGGCACTGGTGGTGCCCGACAAGGCCGATCGGGTGCACAACTTTCATGAGCAAACGCTGCATGCCTTGAAAGAACTGGTGCAGGCGGCGGGCTTGCAGCACCCCAGCGAGATCACCGCGCACCACATCGTGCGCCGCACCGCCGACCGCAAGGTGCTGTCACTGGCGCAGTTGATTTTGACGCAGTTGCCCGAAGGAGCCTTGCTCAAGGACGACTTGAGCAGCCTGCCGCTGATTTACCAGCACAGTTGGCCACTGGCCAGCGCCAGCCACTTCACACTATTAAATCAATAGCTACTTGCGCTTTAACAGCAAGGGCTAGAAGCCTTTTTTTCATACAAAGCACGGCTTTGTCCTTGCTCAGCAACACGGCCTGGTGGGTCACCGCCAGGTCGATGAACTTCTGGTCGTCGGCATCGCTGCAGGTCACCGGCGCTTTGGGCGCGGTGTCCACCAGCTCGGCCTGACCGTCAAACTGGGCCAGCACGTGCGCCGCTGTGACCTTGTAGAACGCCATGCGCGGGGTCACTTTGGGGTAGGTCAGCACCCGCGCCAGTTCGTCGCGCATGGCTTTGGTGGCAATCCATTGCAACTGGTGGGCAGCCAGTGCCTGCTTCAGTGGACGCGCCGCTGGGTCGTCAAAGACGAAGGCATCCAGCACGATGTTGGTGTCAAGAACAATGGGGGTCATGGTGAAAGCGTGAAATTGGGGTCAGAGCACGCGACCACTTTGCGGTCGGTGATCTGACCCCGCTTTCACTTGATCCGCACCCATCCGTCCAGCCACCATGTCAAAGCGGAACAAGCGGCATTCGATCGGGCCGTTCCACATCGGCACCCGGCGCGACTCTTTCAGCCGCATTTTGGTCGGCAGTTTCAAATCAGGGGTCAGTACCCAGGCAGTCCAGCCGGGGTAATTTTTCTTCCAGTGGCTGGCCAACTGGTTAAAAAATTCGCCGGCACCTTCCGTCTGTGGCAGTTCACGCGCGCCAAAGCGGCCTTGCTGCGGCACAGCTTGTGCCAGTGGCTTGTCGTCTGTTAACGGATTACTATCTTCTTCATAGCTACTCGCCCTTGATTCATAAGGGCTAGAGGCCAATTTTGCTTGATTATTAGCACGCTCAAAGCGGCCTGATCTGGCGCTACCGGCCACACCGGCCACCTCGATGCGTTCGCCATAGGGCGGGTTCAGCAACATCACGCCGCCGACCGCACCCACGTCCAGCGGCGGCATGCGCTGCAGTGCATCGCCGCCACGGAATTCAATCACCCCAGCCACGCCCGCGCGCTCGGCGTTGCGCTGGGCAAAGTCGACCATGCGGTGCGCCACGTCGCTGCCAAAAATAATGGGTTTTTGGCCTGCATCCGGCATCATCACGGCGTCAGCAGCTTCTTTTTTAAGAGCATCCCAATCGGCTTTGCGAAACGGCAGGTATTTCTCGAACGCAAAGCGGCGTTGCCCACCCGCGGGCAGGTTGCAGGCCATTTGCGCCGCTTCAATCAGGATGGTGCCGCTGCCGCAGCAGGGGTCATACAGGGGTTGCAAGTCGCCCTCGCCGTTAAGCCAGCCGCAAGCGGCGATCATGGCCGCCGCCAGGGTTTCTTTTAAAGGCGCATCGCCCTTGTCTTCGCGCCAGCCGCGTTTGAACAGCGGCTCACCCGAGGTGTCGATGTAGAGCGAAACTGAATCAGTGGTCAGGTGGGCATAAATGCGCACGTCCGGCCACTGGGTGTTGACATTCGGGCGCACGCCACCGGCCACCGTGCGAAAGCGGTCGCACACCGCGTCCTTGATTTTGAGGGCGGCAAAGTTCAGTGAGTTCAGCGGGCTGTGCTGGGCTGTGATCTCGACCTTGATCGACTCGCGCGGCGTAAACCAGTGCTCCCACGGCACCTCACTGGCGGCACGGTACAGGTCTTGCTCTGAGCGGTATTCGGTGTAGCTCAGCAACACCAGCACGCGCTGCGAGAGGCGGCTGT
>MNXW01000042.1 GCA_001871515.1 Comamonadaceae bacterium CG2_30_57_122 | reverse complement strand
CCACTTACCCGCTGGCTTTTGCGCTGGCTGCCAGCAGCACCGGCGCGCCGCTGCGCGACTGCCTGCTGGCCTACGCTTTTGGCTGGGCCGAGAACATGGTGCAAGCCGCCATCAAATCGGTGCCGCTGGGGCAAAGCGCCGGGCAGCGCATCTTGCAGGCGCTGGCTGCCGCCATTGCGGCGGCGGTAGACCATGCGCTGGCGTTGCCAGACAGCCAGCGCCAGGCGTTCGCGCCCATGCTGGCCATTCTGAGCGCCAGGCACGAGCTGCAATATTCAAGGCTTTTCAGGTCCTAGACCTTATGGAATAAGCGCAAGCAGCTATATATTTTGTAGTAACGATGGATGTCGCCAGCAACCCAACTCGCGCCATGCAAACAAGCTCCACCCACAAACCCGCCTCATACAAACCCGCCCCATACAAACCATGAATACACCACTGCACCACATTCCCAACCGCACCAAGCTCCTGCCGCCCTTGCCTGCGGTGATGCGGATGTCCAGCGTGTCGCCACCCACTAGTCCACCCGGGGGGTGCACCAGCACGTTGTGGCACACCGCATCACCCTCGGGGTACAGGCTTTGCAACACGCGCAGGGGGGGCCGTTGTGGCTGTGGCGGGCTAAGGTGCGCTGCTGCTCAAGCGTGTAGTTAATGTCAAGTTGGGCGTGCCAGGTCATGCGGGTAAATTACCCCAAACAATCCATTTGGGCATGAATGCATGGCGAGGTGAGTTGCGAGGCAGTTTGACTGGCCGAGAGGCGTGCATAGCCGTAGCTATGGACGACGAACGGACGGACAAAATGGCCGCAAATTAACCGCCAGGCAACATGCAGGCACGACGTGCCGCCTAATGGATTAATCTCGGTTTAAACTGATTCAGAACCGAAAGCTACCAGTTTGCGTACATCCGGAATTCGGATGTCGCGCCCATCAAGCTCAATCAATTGCTTGTCGGCCAAGTCGTGTAGCACACGAGAAAAGTATTCGGGCGTGAGCGACAGCCGCGATGCGACAGTGCCTTTGCTGGCGGGCAAGTTCACGGTTAGACAGTTGGACGCATCAGGCGAGGACAGATCAACATCACGCAATAAAAACGCAACCAGTCGCTGCAAACCATTTTTCAGGGCGTAGCCCTCTACGTCCTGGATCAGGGTGGCCAGCCGCCGAGACACCCCGCCGAGCATGTGCATGGCAAATTTGGGGTCGCGCGCAATCTCGGCAAAAACACCTTGCTTGCTTACTTCCAGCAGCACCACATTGTTGAGCGCTTGCGCGTTGAAAATGTAGGGCTTGTCCAAAAACATAATGGCTTCGGCAAAGCTTTGGCCAGCGCTGAAAATCTCAATTACTTTTTCATGCCCCAAGGGCGAAGTCATGAACAGTTTGACTTGGCCTGACACGACGATATGGAATGATTCGCACGGGTCACCGATGCAAAACACCATCTCGCCCCGGCTGAGTTTTTTGAACGCACAGGCTGGCATCACGCAGGCCAGTTCAGCATCCGTCAAGCCGCAAAACAGTGCCGATGCGGACAAGAACCGTGTCAACTCAAAGGGTGTCATGGCCAGGCTCAACCCAGGTCGATGGCATGGCCGAGACGGTCAAAGGCGATCATGTTATTGATCTGCCCCTGCTTGATGTTCTCCACCATGCGCTGCAAGACGGGTTCTGCGGTTTTGCTGCTGGGGGGTGCGTCCCCGGTACCGGACAGGCTGCTGGCAAACACCACTTTCCAGTCGGTGTTGAGTTGGTTGGCCTGCTGCTG
Source organism: Comamonadaceae bacterium CG2_30_57_122 (assembly GCA_001871515.1). Taxonomy (GTDB): domain Bacteria; phylum Pseudomonadota; class Gammaproteobacteria; order Burkholderiales; family Burkholderiaceae_C; genus Rhodoferax. The sequence goes on along the minus strand of MNXW01000042.1, from coordinate 2,329 downwards.
GAGCTGTTCAAAATTGCCAATTTCTTCTGGCGTTTTGTCCACGCACATGGTGGGCACCAGGGCTCCGCCTGCGCCTTGCTCAAACGCGGCACGTTGCGCTGGCGTGGCATCATCGGGCAGTTCTGCGCAGGCAAACACCAACAGCAGGCGCTGGCCTTGGGGCTGCTCACAGGCCGCCAGCAGCAGGTCGTCAAAGCTTGAAATGGTCATGACATCACCTGCCTAGGGATGCAGAAATTGTAAAAGTACCGTTTATGGTGAGTGCTGGAGGGATGCAATGCTAGGCGCAAAGTGCGCCGTGCAGCTCTGCTGCACAAGCAATTTGCAACGACGCAGTGCGCCCGCCAGTGCCGCCAAAAATTGGATTTTTGCATTTTTTGCATCCCTTACTGCACCAGCGGTGTTTCGGCGCTGTCCAGGTCAATGCCTTCGATTTGTGCCTGGGCTGCCAGCAGGCTCAGGTACTGGCGCAGTGCCGTGACATAGCTTTGCTGCTTGAGGCGCATGGCCACCGCGCCATGCACCGACTCAAACGGCTGTTCTACACCGGCTTCGCGTGCCAACACCTCCACCACATGCAAGCCAAAGCGGCTGTGCACCAGACGCGGCAACACGCCGATTTCTTTGTTGCCAAAGAGTTCCTTGGCGAATTCGGGTGCGCAGTCGGTGGGGGTGAGCCAGCCCAGCTGGCCGCCTTCGGCTCCGCTGGGGCAGTTGGACAGGGTGCTGGCGGCCTTGGCAAAGGCATCTTCCATACTTTTGCCGTCATGGCAGCGCACATTGAGCAGCGTGGCCTCAGCCTGTTTGCGCAGCGCATTCAGGTCAACACCGGGGGTGACTGCAAACAGGATGTGACGCACGTGCACGCGTTCACCGGTGGTGTAGGTGGTCTGGTTGGCTGCATGGTGGCGGCGGCAAGCTTCTTCTTCAGGCTCGGGCACCACCAGTTCCTGCTCCAGCAGGGTTTCAATGGCAGTGCTGGCAGCTTCGCTCAGTACCCCATCAAGAGCCGCAACGTCGTCGCTGGCGAGCAAGCCCTTGCTAATTGCGGTCTGACGCAGCAGCTCAGAATAGGCGCGCTGGCGCAGCGTGTCGGTATCTGCTGTGTCGCCTGCGGTCTGGATAGGTACGCCGTTGATGTGAGCCAAACCAGCTTCTAGCCCTTGATTTGATTGCATGTAGTGCTCCTTAAACAGAAGCGTCAGAGCGGCGTGGCTGGTTGCGGCCAGCGGGCACATTCAAGCGCCGGGCACGCACCACCTGGTACGGGCGCAGCAAGTACCCCACCGAGGCAAAGCCGCTCCACACATGCACCAGCCGGGTGAACGGGAAGATGAAGAAAATCGTCATCCCCAAAAACATGTGCGCCTTGAAGATAAAGCCTGCTTCAGCCAGCAGGTCGACTGCGCCAGGCTGGAAGGTGACGATCATCTGCGCCCAACCGGCCAGCTTCAACATCATGCTGCCGTCCAGGTGCTGACCCGACAGCGGCACCGTGGCCAGGCCCAATGCCAGTTGCAACCACAACAGCACCAGCAGCACGATGTCGCTGGTTTTGGAGTTGATGCGGATGCGCGGCTCGCTCAGGCGGCGGTGCAGCAGAATCGTCACACCAATAAAGCCCAGCAGCCCGGCGATGCCTCCGCTTGCCATGGCCATGATCTGCTTGTTGCCCGCGCTGATGAAGTGCTCGTACACAAAGTGCGGGGTCAACATGCCAATGGTGTGACCAAAGAACAGAAACAGCACACCAATGTGAAACAGGTTGCTGCCCCAGCGCAGTTGGCCCATTTTCAGCATCTGTGACGAATCACTTTTCCAGGTGTATTGGTCGCGGTCAAAGCGCAGCAGGCTGCCAGCAATGAAAACAACGAAAGCAATGTAGGGATAAACGCCAAACAAAAAGTGGTCAAGGGTGTTCATAGTGAGGCTCCTTCAGCTGTGGTGGCGCTGGCACGCGCGCTGGTGGCATTGGTTTTTACAAAGTGAATCGGTTGGGGTTGGTCGGGCTTGCCCTGGCCTTTGACGGAGCAGCCGCCAAATACCTCGGGCTCTTCCCAGGCGGCGTCCAGCGGCTCGTCGGCCACCACGGCAACGGCCTGCGCCTTTTCGCCACTCAGCTCAATCAAGGCACCCAACACGCTGGCGTAACGCGTTTCGCGTTGCTGCAGCGCACTGAAAATGGCGTTGAAGATGTGCGCCATTTCAGCCAAAAATGCTTTTGCCTCCTTGGGAGGCTGGGTTGAAGCAAATTCCAGCAGCACCGGCAAGTAGTCGGGTAGTTCACCGGGCGCCAGAAACAGCCCGGCGGCTTCATAGGTTTTGGTCA
>MNXW01000076.1 GCA_001871515.1 Comamonadaceae bacterium CG2_30_57_122 | reverse complement strand
TTCGCGACAAGGTCAAAGGCTTCACCGGCACCATTTCTGACCTGGGCGGGCCGACTGCCAACATGTACCGCCTGGGCTGCAAAAGCCCCGAGATTGAAGCCGCGTGCCGTAAACCCAGCTGTGTTTACCCCGGTATTTGCCAAAACCTGGGCACCGACCACCACCCCTTGGTTCAGATTTACCGCCGTGGCCGTGCCTTGAAGGGCATCAAAAAAATCCTGATTGGCTCCGGCGTGCGCTACGACCTGGCGGTGCAAAGCCCCGAGTATGTGAAAGAGTTGGTGCAGCACCATGTGGGCGGCTACCTCAAAATCGCACCCGAGCACACCGAACAAGGGCCATTGTCCAAAATGATGAAGCCCGGCATGGGCACTTATGACAAGTTCAAGACACTGTTTGACAAGTTCAGCGCAGAGGCTGGTAAAAAACAGTTTTTGATTCCCTACTTCATAGCCGCCCACCCTGGCACCAGCGACGAAGACATGATGAACCTGGCCATTTGGCTGAAGAAAAACGGTTTTCGTGCTGACCAGGTGCAAACCTTCTACCCCAGCCCGATGGCCACCGCCACGGCGATGTACCACACCGACCTGAACCCGCTCAAAGGCATTCACCGCGATGACCGGGCCGAGAAAGTAGACGTGGTGCGCGGTGAAAAACGCCGCCGTTTGCACAAGGCTTTTTTGCGCTACCACGACCCCAATAACTGGCCACTGTTGCGTGAAGCTTTGAAGGCCATGGGGCGAGCAGACTTGATTGGCAACGGCAAGCACCATTTGATTCCGACTTTTCAGCCCTTGGTGGACGGCAGCTACACCAGCGCGCGGCGAAAAAACTCCACCGTGTCGGAGCCCAAGACCTTTAAAACCATGCGTGTGGGCAGCACGCCTAAGCCAGGTCAGTTATTGACTCAGCACACCGGTTTGCCGCCGCGTGCCACTGGCAAAGCTCCCTCAAAAAACTTCAACAACCACCGACCACGCTGAATCAGCTTTGGATTGGGATGCCGCGCTGCAGTTGAATGTTGGCGCACAGGCCGCCGCTGCTGGCATTGGTGAGCACAAAAGTGCCGCCCATGCGCGACACTGTTTTGTCCACAATCGCCAGCCCAAGCCCGGTGCCTTTGGCCTCGGTGCGGGCCGCTTCACCACGGAAAAAAGGCGTGGTCAGTTGCTTGAGCTGTTCGGCAGCTACACCGATGCCGTGGTCACGCACGCGCAGCAGCACTTGCTTGTCTTGATACCGTGCAGAGATGTCAATCTCGGCCATGCCGGTGTCGATGGATTTGCCATATCTGACAGCGTTCTCCAGCAAGTTGGTGATGACCCGCTGCAGTTCAACCGCATCGGCCAGCGCCAGCAAATGGGCTTCCATGGCAATTTTGAAGACCACGTCATTGCGTTTGCGCATGTTGGTTACACAGGCTTGAACCGTGTTGTTGAGCGACACTGGCACCAGCTGGATGTTGTTGCCAGGGCGGGCGTAGTCCAGAAACTTGTCGATGATGGCATCGAGCTGTTCAATGTCGATCGCCATGCCTGCGCGTGCTTGCTCATCAGGCACGCTCAACTCGGTTTCAAGTCGCAAGCGTGCCAACGGGGTGCGCAAATCGTGCGAGATGCCCGCCAGCATCACCGCGCGGTCTTCCTCGATCTTGGCCAATTTTTGTGTCATGCGGTTAAAACCCACATTCACGGCGCGTATTTCGTTGGTGTTCACGGTTTCATTAAGCACACTGGCTTCGAAATCACCTTCACGGATGCGGCTGGCTGCATACGAGAGGTCTTTCAGTGGTCGGTTGATCAACCGGGCGATAAAGGCGGCACCAGTCAGCGACAAAGCGGCAGCGCTGGCCAACCAGATCAGCCAGATGCGTCCGGCTGGTTGGTCGAACCGGTCGCGGTTGGTTTGCAGCCAATAGTGGTCTTTATCAATGGTGAAGCCAATCCACAGGCCTTCGACGTTGTTGACCCGGCTGGCCACCAGCGTGTTCGGCCCCAGCTGACGTTTGAGTTCATCGGACACGTATTGCCCCAGATGTTCGATGTCCAGTGGCTCTGCAATGTCTTTCGGTTCACGCGGCACGATCACCACGTGTTCCTGGTCTTTCATGGTTTTGAACAGTGATACCCGGGTAATGGCATCGGAGTGCATGACCGCCGCACGGCTCAGGTTGACCAGCGAGGCAATCTGGCGGGCCGTTTGAATTGAACGCGGCTCGGCCTCAAGTTCGTGCAAGGTTTCAGTCCAGGTCCAGACACTGCAGATCAACAACAAGACCAGCAGTACAAACGTACGCCAAAACAGGCTCAACCCTCTTTGGGGTGCGGGTTCAAGCTCATTGTCTTCAGTTGGGGTGAGCAGATTGAAAGGGTTACTGATTTCCATCGGGTACAAACACGTAGCCTACTCCCCACACCGTCTGGATATAACGTGGTGCGGTGGCATCTTCTTCGATCAATTTACGCAGGCGCGAGACCTGCACATCCAGGCTGCGGTCAAAGGGTTCAAAGTCGCGCCCACGCGCCAGTTGTGCCAGCTTCTCGCGTGACAGGGGTTGCCTGGGATGGCGTACCAAGGCCTTGAGCATGGCAAATTCTCCTGTGGTCAGGGTAAGCTCATCCTTATCCTTATGCAAGGTACGCGCAGCAAGGTCAAATTTGAAAGGCCCGAAGACCACAGACTCCACCTCACCCGATGGGGCACCTGGCATTTCTGTGGGGGGGCGTCGGCGCAACACGGCATGAATACGGGCCAACAATTCGCGCGGGTTAAATGGCTTGCTCAGGTAGTCGTCTGCACCCACCTCCAGGCCGACGATGCGGTCAATGTCCTCGCCCTTGGCGGTGAGCATGATGATGGGGGTGCGGTCATTAGCACCGCGCAGACGACGACAGACCGACAGTCCGTCTTCACCTGGCATCATCAAGTCCAGCACAATCAAATCCACGGGCTCGCGCAGCAGCACACGGGTGAGTGCCTTGCCGTCTTCGGCCTGCAGCACCTCAAAGCCTTCTTGCATGAGGTAGCGGCGCAGCAAGTCTCGAATCCGGGCATCATCGTCCACCACCAGAATTTTGTCGACGCGCTCAGGGTTTGTTGCCATAGCCAGTTCCTGTCAATTTGTAACAATAGCGATTTTGCGTGGTTCACCTTAAGAAATGGTAATTTTTTTTGCGCATTGACAAGCTGTTACAAATTATCAACACTCGAACTATTCCAGTTTCAGAAAATTTAGTCATGAAAATCACTTCAAAAGTAATAGCTACAGGTGTTGTATTTTTCTGGGCACAGGCGGCTTTTTCGCAACATGTTTTAGCACCGGCACAGGTTACCCAGCTTGTGACACTTTCAGCCAGCGCCAGTATGCAAGTGCCGCAGGATGTGCTAACGCTGTCATTGACTACCCAGCGCGAAGGCGTAGAGGCGCAACTCGTGCAAAGCCAGCTCAAGGCGGCGCTGGATGCGGCGCTGACCCTTGCCAAACGTGAGGTTCAAAGCAGTGAACTGGAAGTGCACACCGGGCGTTTTGGGCTGTTGCCACGGTATGACCGCAATGGCAAGCTGACGGGATGGCAGGGCTCGGCCGAACTGGTGTTGCGCGGCAGTGACTTTGCACGTTTGGGTGAAGTCGCTGGTCGCTTGAACACCTTGACCGTGGCCAATGTCAGCTTTGGTTTGACACCGCAACAACGTCAAAACGCACAGTCGCAGGCCCAAGGCCAGGCGATTGCGCAGTTTCGCCAGCGGGCCAGCGCCATCGCGGAAAGTTTTGGGTTCAAGTCTTACACCCTGATAGAGGCGCAAGTGGGGTCGGATGACGCGGAGGGTCTACGGCCACCAAGGATGGCGATGAGCGCACGCTCCTTGGCTGCCGACGCACCTGTGCCCCTGGAAGCCGGGGTGAGCACCGTCTCGGTGACCGTGTCCGGCAGCGTACAACTGCATTGAGCTATCGTGGCCATGGCTGACTTCTCACCCCTTGCTGCCCTGAAACGCATGACCACCGGCGGTGCATCGACTGCACCCACCATGCTCGGGCGGTTCGAACTCAAGCGTCTGCTGGGGCAGGGCGCGCAATCCAAAGTCTGGCTGGGGTTTGACCCCCGGCTGGAACGTGAAGTAGCCATCAAGGTCATGAAGCCGGTG
>MNXW01000101.1 GCA_001871515.1 Comamonadaceae bacterium CG2_30_57_122 | reverse complement strand
GAAGTCGGCCCTACGACACGCCATTCTTGTCGGCTGTGGGCGTTGTTTCACGTTAACGTCCATGTTCAACAAGGACACCCCAAAGCATGAAACACGCGTGCCCTACGTAGGGCGGGTTTCAACCCGCCATGGCCGACTGAAGTCGGCCCTACGACACGCCATTCTTGTCGGCTGTGGGCGTTGTTTCACGTTAACCACACCACATAGGTCTGCATCACCCCCGATGGCGGCAGTGTGGACTCAGATGGACTGAAACTGTGGCTCAAGCCCGGGGCCGCCACACCACCAAGGCCACCCCGGCGGCGGTCAACAGCGTGCCCAAAATCGTGGTCAGCGTGATCAGTTCGGCAAACAGCAGCCAGGCGATGAAAGCCGTTACCGGCGGCACCAGGTACATCAGGCTGGTCACCGCCGCGGCCGCACCTTTTTGAATCAGCAGGTACAGCAACGAGCTGCCGCCCAGCGTCAGCACCAGCACCGACCAGGCAATGGCACCGATCAGCTCAACATGCCAGTCAATGCCTTCCTGTTCGAAGGCAGCCAGCGGCAAGGTCACCAGCAGCGCGGCCATCAGCTGCACGGTATTGGCGGTACGCACGTCGCATGACGTGACAAAGCGCTTTTGGTACAGCGTGCCGATGGTGATGCTCAGCAGCGCCCCAATGGCCAGCGACAGGTTGAGCAGGTTCGCTTCGCCGCCTGTACCAAACTTGCGCGACACCACCAGCACCAGCCCGATCAAGCCCAGCACCAGCCCCAACCACTGGCGTGGCACGATACGGTTGCCGGTGGCGGCCAGCCACAGCGCGGTCAGCACCGGCTGCAAGCCAACGATCAACGACGACAGCCCCGAGCCCATGCCCAGCTTGACCGCAGCCCACACGCCACCCAGGTAAAACGCATGCATGAAAACCCCGGTAACCGCCAGATGCGCCCACTGACTGCGCCGCACGGGCCACTTGACCCGCGCCAGGGTGATCCACAGCAAAAAACAGGCAATGGAAAAAACATAACGCAGCACCAGGAATTTGAACGGCGGCGCGTGCGGCATGCCATAGCGCGCCACAATAAAGCCGGTGCTCCAGATCAGCACAAAAACCGCTGGCATGGCCCGGATCAGAGGCCGCTCAAGCGCCGCCGTCATTTCACCCGAGACCGAATCTCGGGCAGCGCTTTTTGCAGGTAATAGACCATCGACCAGACGGTCATGATGGCGGCAAACCAGATCAGCCAGACACCCCAGACATGCGTGTTGATCAGGCCAAACAACATGCCGTCGAACAGCAAAAACGGAATGGCGACCATCTGCGCCGTGGTCTTGAGCTTGCCGATCATGTGCACCGCCACGCTCTTGGCCGCACCAATCTGCGCCATCCATTCGCGCAAGGCTGAAATGGCAATTTCGCGGCCAATGATGATCAGCGCCACAAACACATCAGCACGCCCCAAATGCACCAGCACCAGCACACAGGCGCAGACCAAAAATTTGTCAGCCACCGGGTCCAGAAAAGCGCCAAAGGCCGACACCTGGTTGAGCCGGCGTGCCAGGTAGCCGTCGAGCCAATCGGTAGCTGCAAACACCACAAACATCACGGTGGCGATTTCATTGCGATGCGCTGGCGCCAGGGGCAAATAAAACACACCCACAATCAAAGGGATCGCCACAATGCGCGCCCAGGTCATGAGGGTAGGAATAGTCCAGAACATGCGCAGATTGTGGCATGGGCGCTGCAGGAATTTCAGCTTAGCCCAAACAATCCATGAGGGCATGAATGCATGGCGAGGTGAGTTGCGAGGCAGTTTGGCTGGCCGAGAGGCGTTCATAGCCGTAGCTATGAACAACGAACGGACGGGCAAAATGATCGCAAATCGACCGCTAGGCATCATGCAGGCACGAAGTGCCGCCTAATGGATTGTTTGGGCTTAATGCAGCGCGCGGTAAATTTCCTGCGCCAGTTCGTGCGAGATGCCGTCAACCTGTGCAATGTCGTCCGCAGAGGCCAGCGCCACGCCACGCACGCCACCAAAGCGCTGCAACAACCTGGCCCGACGTTTTGGGCCAATGCCAGGAATTTCTTCCAGCTTGCCGCCGTCCATGCGCACCTTGGCGCGCGCCGCACGCATGCCGGTGATGGCAAAACGATGCGCCTCGTCGCGAATCTGCGCCACCAGCATCAAGGCCGCAGAATCCTTGCCCAAATAGACTTTTTCACGCCCATCGGCAAACACCAGTTCCTCCAGGCCAATGCGCCTGCCCTCTCCTTTTTCCACGCCCACAATCAGCGACAAATCCAAGCCCAATTGTTCAAACACCTCGCGCGCCATCGACACCTGCCCCTTGCCGCCATCCACCAGCACCAAGTCGGGCAACTGGCCGGTACCGGCTGGCGTTTCACCGGTGCGTTTGGCCTGTTGCAGCGCTTCGGCCAGCTTGCCGTAGCGGCGCTCAAGCACCTGGCGCATGGCGGCGTAATCGTCCCCCGGCGTGATGTCGTTGATTTTGAAACGACGGTACTCGGCGTTCTGCATTTTGTGGTGGTGAAACACCACACAAGATGCCTGGGTGCATTCACCCGCGGTGTGCGAGATGTCAAAACACTCCACGCGCAGCGCTTCCAGGTTGTCCAGCGCCAAATCCAGCGCCTCGACCAGCGCCCGGGTGCGCGCCTGCTGCGAACCTTCTTCAGCCAGCAGCCGTGCCAATTGCAGCCCGGCATTGGTTTGTGCCATCTCCAGCCAGACGCGGCGCTGCTCACGCGGGTTGTGCACCGCTGTCACCTTCACACCGGTTTGCTCGGTCAAGGCTTGCAGCAGCCCCTTGTCCACCGGCACACTGACCACCAGCGACGGCGGCGCGGGCACGTTCAGGTAATGCTGGGCGATGAAGGCATCCAGCACCTGCATCTCGACACTGCGCTGCACGCTGGGCGCATCCGCCTCATCTGAATCGTCAAGTTCGGCCGCGTCTTCCACATGCACCGGAAAGTACGGCCGGTCGCCCAGATGCCGGCCACCACGCACCATGGCCAGGTTGACGCAGGCGCGCCCGCCCTGCACTTTCACCGCCAAAACGTCCACATCACGGTCGGCCACGTTGTCCACACTCTGCTGGTGCAGCACGTTCGACAGCGCCGCCACCTGGTTGCGCAACTCGGCGGCCTGCTCAAACTCCAATGTGTCGGCATGCGCCATCATGCGGGCTTCCAGCTCACGCATGATTTCATGGGTGTCGCCGTTCAAAAATCGCTCGGCATCGCGCTGGTCTTGGGCATAGGTTTGCGCCGTGATGTGCCCCACGCAGGGGCCGGAGCAGCGTTTGATCTGGTACAGCAAGCACGGGCGGGTGCGGTTGGCAAACACCGAGTCTTCACAGGTGCGCAGCCTGAAGACTTTTTGCATCAGCAAAATCGCCTCTTTGACCGCCCAGGCACTCGGGTAGGGGCCAAAGTAATGGTGTTTTTTCTCTACCGCGCCACGGTAATACGAGACCCTTGGAAACCAGTCAGCATTCACCTTGGTGGCCGGATTTTTTAAGCCATTTTGGCCTGTAGCCCCCGTTAATAAAGCGTTAGCTGCTCTATTATTTGAATCGCCGGGCAAGGGTGCTGCCGCACTGATTTTGAGGTACGGGTAGCTCTTGTCGTCCCGAAACAGGATGTTGTACTTGGGGTTGAGCGTCTTGATCAGGTTGTTTTCCAGCAGCAGCGCCTCGGCCTCCGAACGCACCACGGTGGTCTCCAGCCGGGCAATTTTGCTGACCATGTGGCCAATGCGCGTGCCACCATGGTTTTTGGTGAAATAGCTCGACACCCGCCGCTTTAAATTGATGGCTTTACCCACATACAGCACGTTGCCCTGCGCGTCAAAGTAACGGTACACCCCGGGCAATGGCGGCAAACTGGCCACGTCGCGCAGCACCTGCGCGTTGTGAGCCTTGGTCTCCTGGGCGTCTTGCGGCGCAGGTTGCAATGGGGTTTGATCAGATTCAGTCATAGAGGCCTGTATTTTGGACTTACGCAAAATTGTCCCAACTAGGCGCATCAACACCACTGGGCCGGTTTTGCGTAAGTCCTGATTGTGGACAATATGTTCTATGCATCTGGAAACACCCTACCCCACGCTGCGCTGGGACATTTTTTGCCGCGTCATCGACAACTTTGGCGACATCGGCGTGTGCTGGCGGTTGGCCTGCCATTTGGCGCAGCGCGGCCAAAGCGTGCGCCTGTGGGTGGACGATGCCAGCGCGCTGGGCTGGATGGCACCGCTTGGCGCACCAGGGGTCACGGTGCTGGCCTGGACAGCGCCCTTGAATCTGACCAGCATCACCCCGGGCGATGTACTGGTGGAAGCCTTTGGCTGCCAGATTGATCCTGATTTTATAGCTACTTACGCTTATTCCATAAGGGCTAGAGGCACAAAATGCTTATGGATCAATCTGGAATACTTAAGCGCCGAGCCGTTTGTGGAGCGCTGCCACGGCCTGCCCTCACCGGTGATGAGCGGCCCCGGCATCGGTTTGACCAAGCATTTTTTCTACCCTGGGTTCACCCCACGCACCGGTGGCCTGCTGCGTGAGGCCGACCTGCTGAAACGCCAGGCAAGTTTTGACCGCAATGCGTGGCTGCAACGGCAGGGGCTGAACTGGCAGGGTGAACGCCTGGTGTCGCTGTTTTGCTATGAACCGGCTGGCCTGGCTGACCTGCTGGAGCGCCTGGCACAAGATGAACAAGCCACCTGCCTGCTGGTCACACCAGGGCGCGCCCAAGCTGCAGTGAAAGCTGAAATTTTAAATAAAATGAGGCTGCAGCCCTCATGGAACAAGCGTGGAAAGCTATCATTTTTATATCTAAAAAAATTGTCGCAAGCCGACTTTGACCACTTGCTGTGGGCTTGTGATGTGAACTTTGTACGCGGTGAAGACTCTCTGGTGCGCGCCTTGTGGGCCGGCAAACCGTTGGTCTGGCAGATTTACCCACAAGACGACGCAGCCCACGCCGCCAAGCTCGCCGCCTTTCTGGACTGGCTGCAAGCACCCCCGGGTCTGGGGTATTTCCACCAGCACTGGAATGGTCTGGCAAGCTCGGTGGCTAGCGGCGAAAAACCTGTCTTTGCGCCCCAAGACTGGCAAGCTTGTGTGACCCAAGCCCGCGCCCGATTGCTGGCTCAGCCCGACCTGACCAGCCAACTGCTCGGATTCTGCTCAAAAAGCCATTAAAATACTGGGCTTTGCGGTGTGAGCTTAAGTGATTCATGTAATTACCCAAAGTCTTGACTGCCCTCGCCGCCAGATGCGCGGCCTACTTTCTGCACTTGTGTGCACTCTCTTATGAAAATCGCTCAAGAAATTCGCGCCGGCAACGTCATCATGAACGGCAAAGACCCCATGGTCGTCCTGAAAACAGAATACAGCCGCGGTGGCCGCAACTCTGCCACCGTGCGCATGAAGCTCAAAAGCCTGATCGCCAACTTCAACACTGAAATTGTCTACAAGGCCGACGACAAGCTCGACCAGGTCATTCTGGACAAAAAAGACTGCACCTACTCCTACTTTGCCGACCCCATGTACATCTGCATGGACGAAGAATTCAACCAGTACGAAGTAGAAGCCGACAACATGGGCGATTCGCTCAACTACCTCGAAGACGGCATGCCGCTCGAAGTGGTGTTTTACGACGGCAAGGCCATTTCGGTCGAACTGCCCACCAGCGTGGTGCGTGAGATCACCTGGACAGAGCCCGCGGTCAAGGGCGACACCTCTGGCAAAGTCTTGAAGCCTGCCAAACTGGCCACTGGTTTTGAGATTGGCGTGCCGATTTTTGTGGCGCAAGGCGACAAGGTTGAAATCGACACCCGCACCGGCGAATACCGCAAACGCGTGTAAAAACCCCCGCTTTTAAAGTGACAGAAGGCTTCCTGTGTGAAGCCTTTTTTTTTGCTCTACCCTCAAGTCTTATGGAAAACACAAAACCCCTGCCCAACCTGCTGATCGAACAACGTATGGCCGATGCCTGGGCCGATGTTCTCAAATACCCGGCCGATGACACCGTGCTGCACCCCAACGCGCACCGCCTGGCGTTTGCCGACCCCGAATTTTTGCTGCGCCGAGAAGCCCGCGGCATACGCATCCAGCTTGAAATGCTCAAACCCGACCTGGGTCAAAGTGCGCAAGGCATTCACAGCACCGTGGTGGTGTTTGGCAGCGCACGCTTTTGCGCGCCTGAAAAGGCACAAACCCTGCTGGCCGATGCCCAAGCCAGTGGGGATGCTCAGGCCGTCGCCAACGCGCAGCGCCAGCTGCGCAACGCCCAGCATTACGACCAGGCGCGTTTGTTTGCGCGCCTGGTGGCTCAATACAGCGCACAGCAAGTGGCAGAAAAAAAGCTGTTCATTTGCACCGGTGGCGGCCCCGGCATCATGGAAGCCGCCAACCGGGGTGCGCACGAGATGGGTGCACCCACCGTCGGGCTGAACATTGCCCTGCCCCATGAGCAAAGCGCCAACCCCTATGTCACGCCGTCTTTAAGTTTCAAGTTTCACTACTTCGCGCTGCGCAAAATGCACTTCATGATGCGCGCCAAGGCTCTGGTGGCGTTCCCCGGCGGGTTTGGTACGCTGGACGAACTGTTTGAAGTTATCACCCTGGTTCAGACCAAAAAATCACAACCTGTGCCCATCGTGTTGTTTGGCAGCGCTTACTGGAAACGCCTGATCAACATCGATGCCATGGTCGAAGAAGGCGTGATCGCCCCCGAAGACCTTGAGTTGTTGCACTACGTGGACGACCCCCA
>MNXW01000336.1 GCA_001871515.1 Comamonadaceae bacterium CG2_30_57_122 | reverse complement strand
CCGGCGAAGGCCGCTGCCCGAGTTGTGAAGGCCAGGGCATCCGCACCATCGGCATGAGTTTTTTGCCCGACGTGAAGGTGTTGTGCGAAACCTGCAAGGGCGCGCGCTTTAACCCCGAGACGCAAGCCGTCACCTGGCGCGGCAAAAACATTGGCGACATTCTGCAAATGGAAGTGGACGAAGCCGTGGAATTTTTCGCCGCCATGCCCAACATCAGCCACCCGCTGCAACTTTTGAAAGACGTGGGGCTGGGTTACCTCACCTTGGGTCAACCGTCGCCGACGCTGAGCGGTGGCGAGGCGCAGCGCATCAAGCTGGTGACTGAGTTGAGCAAGGTGCGCGACGACATCACCCGCCGCGGCCAAAAAGCGCCGCACACCTTGTACGTGCTGGACGAGCCCACGGTGGGCCTGCACATGGCGGATGTAGAAAAACTCATCAAGGTGCTGCACCGCCTGGTTGATGGCGGCCACAGCGTGGTGGTGATCGAGCATGATCTGGACGTGATCGCCGAGGCCGATTGGGTGATTGACCTCGGCCCCGACGGCGGCAACGCCGGTGGCCGGGTGGTGGCCGCGGCCACGCCAGAGCAGGTGGTGGCGCTGGGCACGCACACCGGGGTGGCGTTGCGGGCGGTGTTGGCGCGGTCATGCGAAACAAAAGCTGCTATCGGTTGAAACGGCTATTCACAGGGCTGACATGCAGCGGGCATGAACCCTAGATTCCTCAATCGGGTGCGTAGCGCTCTCACCCAAAAGGAGAATCTGACTGAGACTGAAATAATCCATGTGCCATAGGTACTTATTGAAGAAAACAAGCGGTCAACTGAGGTGTCCAGGATGATGCCTGGCAGCGTGATTTGCGGCCATTTTGCCCGTCCGTTCGTCGTTCATAGCGACGGCTATGCACACCTCTCGGCCAGCCAGACTGCCTTGCAACTCAACTCGCCATGCTGCTGCGGGGTGTATATCGCACAGCGTCAAAGCGCATCCAAGCGCTGGCGCGTTTGCATGGCCTGGGTTTGTAGCATGGCAATTTCTTCAGCAGGCATTTTGGCCAGCTGGCGGTAGGCCATGCCGATGCGCGGGTTGCGCGCCAGCTTGTCGGCGTTGCGCTGGTAAAAGTCCCAATACAGCGCGTTGAACGGGCAGGCGGATTCGCCCAGACGCTGTTTTTTGTCATAAGCGCAGCCTTTGCAATAGTCGCTCATGCGGTCAATGTAGGCGGCGCTGCTCACATAGGGTTTGGTGGCCAGCAGACCGCCGTCGGCAAACTGGCTCATGCCCAGCGTGTTGGGCAGTTCCACCCACTCAAAGGCATCAATGTAAATGCCCAGATACCAGCGGTGCAGCGCGGTCACGTCAAGCCCCGCCAGCAGGGCAAAGTTGCCAATCACCATCAGCCGTTGAATGTGGTGCGCATGGGCGTTTTGCAGCGAGCCGTTGATGGCGGCGTTCATGCAGTTCATGCGTGTTTCACCCGTCCAAAACCACTTCGGCAGCGGTGTGCTGTGCGCAAAGAAGTTGTGTTGGTCATAGCCCGGCATCTGCGCCCAGTAAATGCCGCGCACATATTCGCGCCAGCCGATGATCTGGCGGATAAAGCCTTCGGCGGCGGCCAGCTCAACCTGACCCGCGCGGTAGGCCGCTTGCACCTGTTGCACCACTTCTTGCGGGTTCAACATCTTCACATTCAGCGCAAATGAGAGCAGCGAATGGAACAGCCGCGGCGCCTTGCGGCTCATGGCATCTTCATAGTCGCCAAAATGCGGCAGCGCGTGGGTGATGAAATGGTCAAGCTGCTGCAAGGCTTCTGCGCGGTTGAGCGGCCAGCGAAAGTTGTCGGCTGCGGGTTCGCCAAAGCTGTTGACGCCTGCGGCCTGAATGCGCTGCCATAGTGCCGAATGGTTGTGGCGTGGGCGCAGGTCAGGCGGCTCGGGCGGGGTGCCCTTCCAGGGCTTGCGGTTTTCTGCGTCAAAGTTCCATTGGCCGCCCACCGGTTTGTCGGCGTCGTCCATCAGCACCCGGTGGCGTTTGCGCATAGTGCGGTAAAAGGTTTCCATCAGCCACTGTTTGCGCCCGGCAAACTGCGCGGCCACTTCATGGCGCTGGGTGTAGAAGTGTTCGCTGTCAACACCACAGCTGATGGCACTGGCTTCAAGGGCTTTGCTATGAATAGAAGAGCTGCTTGCGCTTATACCGTATGGGCTAGAGGCACAAAAAGCTTGTAATTGTTGGTCAAGCCGGACTTCATCAGGGTCTTGGTATTGAAACAGCTGCACGCCGTAGTGATGCATCAGCGCGCTCACATTGCCAGTCAGGCTTTGCGTGTTGGCCGCATCGTCAATGGCCAGGTAATGCACCCGGTGGCCAGCCTCTGAAAGCTGCTGCGCCAGCGCGCGCATACCGGCAAAAATGGCAATGATTTTTTGCGCGTGGTGCAGCACATAGTCGGTTTCCTGGCGCATCTCCATCAGCACGTAAACCACGCCTGCGTCTACTTTTGAAAACCAGCTGTGCAGTGGGTTGAGCTGGTCGCCTAGGATCAGGCGCAGGGTGTGGGCTGGGTGTGACGGCGTGACGTTTGGGTATGTGTTGGGCATGGTTGGCGTTTGTCGTAACGTTTTGCAGTGGTTGAAGCGTTTTTTTTGCGAGCAGTCCAGGCGCTTGAAGGCGCGCCGCGCTACACGGTTTGCCAAAGCCGCTGGTAGCTTTGGTCGGGGTCATGCGCAAGTGCCTGTTTTTGCAGGTTAAAGCGCCGCCCGCCACGCGGGTCGGTACCCATGCCGGCAATGTAGAGCCAGTTGCCCTGGTTGTTGTACACGTCGTAGTCGATCAGCTGGGCCTCAAACCAGGCCGCACCAGCACGCCAGTCGCACCCCAGCTCATGAATCAAGTAGCTGGCCACCACCTGGCGCATGCGGTTGGACAGGTAGCCTGTGGCCAGCAGCTCGTGCATGGCCGCATCCACCAGGGGCTCACCGGTGCGCCCCAGACACCAGCGGGTGAATTGGGCCGGGTCGTGGTGCAGCGCAGGCACTTTGTCGCGCAGCCCCCGGTAGCGAAACAACTTGTCGCCATGTTGCAGGTGCAGCAGGCGAAAGTAATCGCGCCACAGCAGCTCCAGCCGCAACCATTCGCTACCTTCGTTGGGGCCAACGCGCTGCTCGTACGCCGTGATGGTCAGGTTGAGTTGGCGCACCGACAGCGCGCCCGAAGCTAGCCAGGCGGAACATTTGCTTGAGAAATCGATGCCCGTCAAAACGTTGCGTGTGGCCTTGTAGTGGCGCGGCAGCTGGGTGGCAAAGTAGCGGGTCAGGTGCTGGCGCGCAGCACGTTCGCCCCCTGCAAATTCGCTTTGCAAATACGGCAGGCTGGCGCGTGGCTCAGGGGCCATGTCGCCCAATTGGGCCAGCGCCTGACGCAGGTTGACGCAGGCGTAGCCATGGGCTGCAGCTGGCAAAGGCGGTAGCTTGGTAGGCGCAGGTACAGGGGATGCAGCCGGTGTTTTGGCATCAGCCAAGGCGCGGCGAAAGTCGGTGTAAACCGCGGGTAAATCGTGCACCTTGAACGGTAGCGCCTCAGGCTCAAACAAGCTGGACTGCCAGTTGCTAACCACCTCAACACCTGCCTGCTGCACACCACCGAGTTCAGCTTGTTCGTGGGTGGCTGCAATGGTTTCGCAGTGGATGGCAGCGGCATCCAGGGCCTTTGCCAATTTGGGCAGCATGTCGTCTGGCGTACCGTACACCACCGTCAGGGCGCTGCCCAGGGCACGCAGTTGCGCGTCCAGGTCAATCAGGCTGTCCAGCAGCACCCGTTGGCGGTGCGGGCTGGCTTGCATCACGCCCCAACGCGAATCCCCGTTGTGGATGGCGCTGGCGCTGCCCATGCAATACACCGGCAGTAACGCGCTGGCCTGCTCTGCAGCCTGGACAAAGGCAGGGTTGTCATGCAGGCGCAGGTCGTTTCGGAACCAGTAAATCAGGGTGGTCATGGCAGGTTTTTTGAAGGGTTTGCACCACTGCGGCGGCAGCGCTCAGAGCAGTATTTGACGTTGTCCCAGTCGCGCTCCCATTTTTTGCGCCAGGCAAA
>MNXW01000035.1 GCA_001871515.1 Comamonadaceae bacterium CG2_30_57_122 | reverse complement strand
TATTCAGGAGCTGCTCACGCTTATTATGCGGGGGCTAGAGGCCAATTTGGCACTGATTATTCCAAATACACCGCACCCCCTGTGCCGGTGCAAAAGGCACCCCCCAGCGGCTTGCAGCTGAAGCAAAAAGTGTTTCACGCCAAGTTTGGCGAAGGCACGGTGACGGCGCTGGAAGGCAACGGCGACGATGCCCGCGCGCAGATCAACTTTCCGCGCCACGGCGTGAAATGGCTGGCGCTTGCCGTGGCCAAGCTCACGCCGGTGCCATAAGATGAGGGCAGACTCTCACCCTGCGGTCTGAGCGCTCAAGTGAGTGCCGCGATGAGGTAACGCGAAGGACACACCTTTGTCATAACACTGTCACATAAGTAAAGCACACTGTGCCGCGCTAACTCCATTTGACCGCATGATTACCCCCGCCATTTCCACCTTAGACCCCGCCGACAACCCGGTCGATACCCACTGGCTTGACCGTGACATGAGCTTGTTGGCGTTCAACGCGCGGGTGCTTCACTGGGCGCAAAAGCCTGATGTACCGTTGCTTGAGCGGCTGCGCTACCTGACCATTGTGTCGTCCAATCTGGATGAATTTTTTGAAGTGCGCGCAGCGCTCTACACCAGTTTGGCCAAGCCCAAGGTGGACTTGAGCGCGATTGACGCGCAAGCGCAAGCGGCTCTGAGCCAGGTGGCGCACAGCCTGGTGGATGCGCAGTACGCCTTGTACAACGATGTACTGATGCCCGCGCTGGCCAAAGAAGGTGTTCGCGTGGTGCCGCATGGTGACCGTTCGCTGGCGCAGCAGCGATGGGTGAAAAGCTTTTTTGAGCGAGAGGTGCGGCCGCTGTTGCTGCCCGTGGGGCTGGATCCGGCGCATCCGTTTCCGCAGGTGGCCAACAAGTCGCTGAACTTCATCGTGCGGCTGTCGGGTCATGATGCCTTTGGTCGCGACAATGAAATCGCCATCGTCAAGGTGCCGCGCAGCCTGCCGCGTTTCATTCGCCTGCCTGACAACCTGTCTGGCAAACGTACGCTGTTTTTGTCTATCTCCAGCGTCATCCGAAGTCACCTCAAGGATTTGTTTCCAGGTCGTGTGGTCGGCGATTTTTCGCAATTTCGCGTCACGCGTCATTCCGATTTGTCGGTCGACGAAGAGGACGTCAAGAACCTGCGCACCGCACTGCGTCAGGGTCTTGTGCACCGTAACTACGGTCAGGCGGTGCGGCTGGAGATTTCGGCAGGTTGTGCCGAATCCTTGGCTCAGATGCTGTTGCGCCAGTTTGAACTGCCAGCCTCGGCGCTGTACCGGGTGCATGGCCCTGTCAATTTGGTGCGCTTGAGTCAGCTGATTGACCTGATTGATCAACCCAAGTGGTTGTTTCCACGCTATGAAGCCAGCTACCCGCATCAGCTGGCAACCACCACTCCGATCATTGAACAGATCAAGGCGGGCGACGTGCTGATTCATCAGCCCTACGAGAGTTTTGACGGTGTGCTCGCCTTTTTACGCGAGGCGGTCAACGATCCTGCTGTGTTGGCGATCAAGCAGACCATTTACCGCACCGGCTCTGATTCGGTATTGATGGAATTGCTGCGCCAGGCGGTGCAGCGTGGCAAAGAGGTGACGGTGGTGGTCGAACTCAAAGCCCGCTTTGACGAAGAAGCCAATATCAACTGGGCCGAAAAGCTCGAATACATCGGCGCCCAGGTGGTTTATGGGGTAGTCGGCCTCAAGACGCACGCCAAGATGCTGTTGGTATCAAGGCGCGAAGGCCGCAATATTTGCCGCTACGGCCACTTGTCCACGGGCAACTACAACCCCAAGACTGCGCGGCTCTATACCGATTTGAGCTACCTGACCGCCAATCCAAAAATCACGCAAGACATGGAAACCGTGTTCGGCCTGCTGGCCAACCAGAGCCGCATTCCGCGCCTGGGCAAGCTGATTCTGGCGCCATTTGCCCTGCAGCGCAGCCTGATCGACTGGGTTGAAAAGACCGCCAAGGCGGCCACAGCGGGTGTCACAGGACGCATCATCCTGAAGATGAATTCGTTGACCGATGAGAAGCTGATGGAAGCGCTGGTGCAAGCGGGGCAGGCCGGTGTGCAGATTGACCTGATCGTGCGCGGCGCCTGCATGTTGCCAGCGCAGCGCGCTGGTTTTACCGACAACATCCGGGTGCGCTCGATCATCGGGCGCTTTCTGGAGCATTCACGGGTGTTTTATTTTTGTGCCGGTACGCAGGAAGCGTTGTACTTGTCCAGCGCCGACTGGATGAACCGAAACATGCTGCGCCGCATTGAGCTGGCCTGGCCAGTTGAAGACGCTGCCCTGCGTCAGCGCATCATCGACGAGTGCCTGACCACTTATCTACACGACAGTGTGAACGCCTGGACGATGCAAGCCGACGGCCATTACGTCCAGGTGCATGGCACGCGCAGCCGCAGCACAGCCAAAACCAAGCCGCCGCTGGGTGCGCAGGGCAAATTGATGGCGCGCTACTCGGCCAAGAGCTGATGTTGCCCTGAATGCAATGCTATGGATCTGATTCTTTGGCGCCACGCGCAGGCACAGGACGCCCCACCCGGGTGCGACGACGCCTCGCGTGCGCTGACGCACAAGGGCGAAGGGCAGGCGGCGCGCATTGCCGCATGGCTGGACCGCCAGTTGCCCGAAAGTACACGCGTGCTGGTGAGTCCGGCCAGGCGTGCAGAACAAACCGCCAAGGCGCTCGGGCGCAAATACAAGCTGCGTGATGAACTGGTACCGGACAGTTCGGCAGAGGAACTGCTGGCGCTGCTCAAGTGGTCACCCGAGACTGCAGCGCCGCACAAGGGCGCGGTTTTGCTGGTGGGGCACCAGCCGATGCTGGGGCAATTGGCAGCGCGCTTGCTGGGTACGGCCGAGTCAGTCTGCGACATCCGCAAAGGCGCGGTATGGTGGTTGCGCAGCCGCTACCGCGACGGCCAGCTGCACGTGGCTTTGGTCGCGGTCGTCAGCCCTGATCTTATTTGACGTCTTTGGGACGCCCTGTTTTGATGGTGGGAACATTGCTCAGCGCCGCTTTGAACTGGATGTCTGACAGGGCAGCCAGTGCCTTGATGCCGGCGCGCAGGAGCTCGCTTTTCTTGACCGATTGGCCCAGCTTGCCGGCACGCACCTTGAGCAGATCAATCACCACATACTCGTCTTTGGGGATGGTGAAGCTGTCGCGCACCAGTTTGGCTTTTTTGACCTTGCTGGGCTTGGCTGCGGTGACCGTCGGCTTGGGTGCAAGCACTTTAGGTGCTACGGCTTTTGCGGCGGGTGCTACCAATTTCTTGGTCACCGGTTTTACCGTGGTAGCGGCTTTGACAGGAGCCTTTTTGGCGGCGGTAGGTTTGCTGGGAGTAGCGCTGGTATTCATGGCGATTCCTTGGTTGGTGAATGATGTAAACAGTATAAACCGTTTACATCTTTTTTGTCCAGTGCGTTGCCCTCATAGGCTGGCAAACAGCGTGTCAATGTCAAATTGATGACAAATTCATGGCAGAAAAATTACTTGCAGACCGTTTGATTTTGATCAGGATTTGCTCGGTTACAGTTCGTAACAAGCGGCCCGTTGCCGTTAGCATACAGCGGCAAAAAACGATGGAGTGTGACTATGTCAAGGCATCTGGATAACCTGGAAAGACTGTTCAACCGATTGCATCTGTGCATCGGCATCGACGACGATCTGACACAACAGGTGGCGCAAGACTTGCAGCGGCTCAAGCGTGTCGAACCGGCTACCCGTTTGCCCTATGACCGGTCTATTTCGTATCGCAAATTTATAGCGACTGTCACGCAAGACAGGTGCGCCACCGACGCATCCTTGGCCACCCGCTGATGACGTTTGCGGCGCTGCACAGTGGCCTCAGCGGCGGCTGTACAGGCGTGAGCGCTGCAGCGCCAGCAGTTCCTGCAGCCCGTGCAACACACACGCCAACAGCACGGGGATACGGTAAATATGAAGTCTGGTCAGCATCGTCTTGCCCTCCTGGGAATGTGAATTAGATTGACAGGGTAACCCCGCCGCGTGACACCTGTGTGTCAGTGCCAAACAACCACAGGGTATTGCCGCTTTGTCTTGCGGCAACGGGTGCAGTGCCTATATGCTCAGCGCACATGATGTCCAAATTTTCAATTTGTAGGCCAAGCACTTGAACCCACGCAAGCTGCCAGAGCTTGATGCGCTGGAGCGCATCATTGAGCTTGGAGCCTCCTGGCTCGATGTGCACGTCGCCTGCCAAGTGACGATGCCCAAGGGGGGCAGCTACCCGGTATATGTGATCACACTGGGCAATCCGTCGCCCGATGTTCCCGCAGTGGGTTACTTTGGCGGTGTGCATGGTTTGGAGCGCATTGGCGCCGAGGTGGTGATGGCCTACCTGCACAGCCTAGTGATGCGCCTGCAGTGGGACAGCACCTTGCACAAACAACTGGAGTCGCTGCGCCTGGTCTTCATGCCCATCGTCAACCCGGGTGGTCTTGCTCTGGGCACACGGGCCAATCCCAACGGCGTTGACCTGATGCGCAACGCGCCGGTACAGGCCACAGAGCCGGTGCCGTTTCTGGTTGGCGGGCAGCGCATCAGTGCTGGCTTGCCCTGGTATCGTGGTCTGGAGAATCAGGCCATGGAAGCGGAAAATCAGGCCGTTTGTGCAGTGGTCACGCAGGAGTTGCTGACGCGTTCTTTCAGTGTGTCGGTGGATTGCCACTCAGGTTTTGGTGCGCGGGATCGCATCTGGTTTCCATTTGCGCACCAACGCGCACCCATGACCCACCTGGCGGAACTGCGCGCGCTGAAAAATATTTTTGTCCAGTCCAACAGCCATCATCGCTATGTGATTGAGCCACAGAGCCTGCAGTACCTGGCCCACGGTGATTTATGGGACCACCTCTATCTGCAGGCCTGCACCAGGCCAGGGCGGATTTTTCTGCCATTGACACTGGAGATGGGTTCCTGGCTGTGGGTCAAAAAGAACCCGCGTCAGCTGTTTTCGCGGCACGGCATCTTTAACCCGCTGATTGCACACCGGCAGCAGCGGGTGTTGCGACAGCATCAGCTGTTACTGGATTTTCTGGCTCGTGCGGCCAGTGGACACAAGCTGTGGTTGCCAACCGAGCAAACGCGCGCGGCGTTGCATGCGCAAGCGCTGCAGCACTGGTATTGAGGTGGCATGGCCAGCTGGATATTTTTGCGTGGTCTGAGCCGCGAAAGTGGCCATTGGGGCGACTTTGTCGACACTTTCCAGACCCGCTTCTCATCCGAGCAGGTTGTTCTGCTGGACTTGCCCGGCAACGGCGTGCTGCATCATCAAGGCAGCCCTACCCATGTCCATGCCATGGTCGATGCCTATCGCGCACAGCTGGCGCAGCGCGGCCTGACACCACCCTACCATCTGTTGGCTCTGTCTTTGGGTGGCATGGTGGCGGTGGCCTGGGCGCAGACGCATCCCCATGAGGTAGCAGGCCAGGTCTTGATCAACACCAGCATGCGACCCTTCAGCCCGTTCTACCAACGGCTGCGCCCGGCGAACTACTTGACACTTTTGCGCCTGGCGTTGCCTGGATGTAACGATGCGGTGCTGGAGCGCACGGTTTTGAACCTGACCAGCGCATGCGCCAACCCCATCGTGTTGCCCGACTGGCTTGCGCTGCGCGAGAGACATCCGGTGTCAACGCGCAATACGCTGGCGCAACTGCTGGCGGCAGCGCGATTTCAGGCCGACAGGCAAGCGCCGTCGGCAGCCACGCTGGTGCTGGCCAGCACGCACGATCAACTGGTTTCAGTGCAGTGTTCGCTGGCGCTGGCGGCTGCCTGGCACAGCCGGGTGTGCGTGCATCCCTGGGCCGGTCACGATTTGCCATTGGACGACGGCGCTTGGGTCACAAAACAGATTGCGCAATGGCAGGTCACCAAATTGTCATGAAATCGCCATAAGGCTGTCACGCACGCCATCGAAGATCAGGCATCAACTTAGAAGGAGATGCCATGAGAGAACTACCCAACCCCACCTTTGATCTGTCGCCGACCTCACTGCCACGGGGGTTACTTCACCGACCCTCTCCAACGTCTCAACCCGTTCAAGGCCTTGCTGCGTCGCCGACCAAAGATCGGGCGCTGGTGGTCACCTGGGCCAGGCATCTTGACCAGGTTCGACAAGTCCAACGGCTGAGGTACAAGGTTTTTGCTGAAGAAATGGGCGCACGGCTGAGTTCTGCGGTGCCCGGCCATGATATTGATTTGTTCGATAACTTCTGTGAGCACCTGATGGTCTGCGATCAGGTCACCGACGAGGTGGTCGGTACCTATCGCTTGCTGACACCGGCGCAGGCCAAGCGTGCTGGCGGCATGTACAGCGATCAGGAATTTGACCTGACCCGCCTGCGTAGCCTGCGTGAACACATGGTGGAATTGGGTCGCAGTTGTGTTCACCCAGACTACCGCCATGGGGGTGTCATCATGGCGTTGTGGGGCGCGTTGGCCGAGTTCATGGTGCGCAACAAACTCGACACCATGATCGGTTGCGCCAGCATCCCGATGCTGCACAACGGCGTGACCAGTGGCGACGCTGCGGCGAGTATCTGGCAACAGGTCAAGCAGACGCACATGGCTGGCATTGAATACCATGTACGAGCTCGCTTACCCTTGCCGGTAGAGCAGTTCGACACCAGCCTCGTGGTGGAGCCACCGGCCTTGATCAAGGGTTACCTGCGCCTGGGCGCCAAGGTGCTCGGTGCACCCGCCTGGGACCCGGACTTCAACACGGCAGAC
>MNXW01000127.1 GCA_001871515.1 Comamonadaceae bacterium CG2_30_57_122 | reverse complement strand
ATGTGGTGGAACTTCGACGTCCACAGCTCGGGTTAAGTGGAGCCGGTTTTTGTAGTTTTCTGTACCAGTACAAAGTCTAACGACCACTTTTTGGCTTGCCCGAGTCTGTTGTGATGCCACCGGTGAGCACAATGCCGCTGGAGAGCATTTCTTCATAGCCCGAATCACGCATCACCTGGTGCACCAGGCTAAAAATTTCTTCCACCCGGGGCTCAATCACCCCGGCCAAGGCCTGGCGGCTGAGCATGCGCGGACCCCGGTCGCCCAGGCCAGGCACTTCCACCTGCGCTTCGGGGTCGGCCAGCAGTTGTTTGGCGTAGCCGTTTTCAACCTTGATCTCTTCCGCGTCTTTGGTGGGCGTGCGCAGCGCCATGGCGATGTCGCTGGTGATCAAATCACCGGCAATCGGGATCACGGCGGTGTGGCGAATGGCTCCGTTGGTGAAGATCGCCAGGTCGGTCGTGCCCGCACCAATGTCCACCAGCGCCACGCCCAGTTCGCGTTCGTCTTCGGTCAGCACCGACAAGCTGCTGGCCAGCGGGTTGAGCATCAGCTGCTCCACTTCCAGGCCGCAGCGGCGCACGCATTTGATGATGTTCTCGGCGGCAGTTTGGGCGCCGGTGACGATGTGCACCTTGGCTTCCAGGCGGATGCCGCTCATGCCAATGGGTTCTTTCACGTCCTGGCCGTCGATGATGAACTCTTGCGGCTCCACCAGCAGCAGGCGCTGGTCGGTGCTGATGTTGATGGCCTTGGCGGTTTCCACCACGCGGGCCACGTCGGCGGCGCTCACTTCGCGGTCTTTGATGGCCACCATGCCATGCGAGTTGATGCCGCGGATGTGGCTGCCGGTGATGCCGGTGTAAACGCGGGTGATCTTGCAGTCGGCCATCAGCTCGGCTTCTTTCAAGGCTTGCTGGATGCTTTGCACCGTCGCATCAATGTTGACCACCACGCCGCGCTTCAAACCATTGCTGGGGGACACACCCAAGCCGGCCAGTTTCAGATCGCCACCAGGCAGCACCTCGGCCACCACCACCATCACCTTGGCGGTGCCGATGTCCAGACCGACGATCAAATCTTTGTATTCTTTTGCCATGGCTTCACCTGTTACTTTTAATGCTGTTTTTTCATGTCATCACCCAAGGTGCTGACACCGTCGAGCTGGATCGCGTAGCCGTCCGAGTGGCGTAAATCCACCGAGGCGATTTGCTCCACCGTGCGCTTGAATTGGGCTGTGGCCTGCGTGGCGGTTTTAACAAACCGCACCACCCGCGCCACCACATCCTGTGTGCTGCCACCGCCCAATTCCAAGGCCGTGCCACTGTCGAACTGGGCGCGCCAGCCACCGCGCGGGGTGAGCTCAAGCTGGTCAATGCGCACGTCGATCGGTGCCACCAGGGGTTGCAGCGTTTGCAGCATGGCCAGTACCTGGGCGCTTTGGCCTTGCGGGCCTGACAAGCGCGGCAGGTCTTCTTTTTCAAGCTCGCCCAAATTGGCTTCAAACACTTCACCAAAACTGTTCACCAGGCGTGCATCACCCTCCACACCCCAATAGGCCACCGCTTGGTGTTCCTGCAATTGCACCTTGAGCCGGTTCGGGAAATCCCGACGCACCACGGCCTGGCGCACCCAGGGCATGGTCTCAAACACTTGGCGCGCGGCGTTCACATCGAGCGTGAAAAAGGTGCCTTGCAGGCGCGGCATCACATTGGCTTTGAGCGTCATGGCGTTGTAGTGCGTCACATCACCGACCACGGTCACGCCACGGATGGCAAACACCGGCTGGCGCATCACCCAGGCCAGCAACGCGCCCAGCAGCAGCAGCAGCAGCCCACCGAACAGAGCGGTGGCTACCCCGTTCATGAGCTTGATGTCCAGCGGCAAAGGCGTTTTGGTGTTCATACGGCGGCGTAGTCGCGTGTGGCCTCTTGGAGCACTTGCAGGCACAGCTCGGGGTAGCTGATGCCTGCGGCCTTGGCCGACATCGGTACCAGCGAGTGGCTGGTCATGCCCGGGCTGGTGTTGATCTCCAGCAGGTAGGGCTGGCGGGTGCTGGCATCAATCATCACGTCGGCGCGCGCCCAGCCGCGGCAGCCCAGGCTCTTGTAGGCCTTGAGCACCAGCGCCTGGATGTGCGCCTCTTCACCTGCGGGCAGGCCGCAGGGCACCAGGTATTCGGTGCTGTGGGTGAAGTATTTGTTTTGGTAGTCGTAGTTGCCGTCAGGTGCCTTGATGCGGATCACCGGCAGGGCGCGGGCCTGGGCACCGCTGCCCAGCACCGCAATGGTCACCTCGTCACCGGCAATGAACTGCTCGCACAGCACGTCGTCATGGGTGCCCGCGGCCAGCGCGTAGGCCGCGTCGCATTGCTCGGCTGAGGTGACTTTGGTCAGGCCGATGGTGGAGCCTTCACGCGCAGGCTTGACGATCATCGGGCTGCCCAGTTCGGCCAACGCGGCGCGTGTGCCTGCGGCGCTGTCGACTTTTTTCCAGGCGGGGGTGGGCAGGCCATCGGCACGCCAGATGTGCTTGGTCATGAGCTTGTCGATGGCCATGCTGGAGGCCATCACACCCGGACCGGTGTAGGGGATGCCCAGCAGTTCCAGCGCGCCTTGCACCGTGCCGTCTTCGCCAAAGCGGCCGTGCAGGGCGATGAAGCAGCGGGTGAAGCCGTCACGCTTGAGTTCATCCAGGGCACGCTCGGCCGGGTCAAAGGCGTGTGCGTTCACCCCCAGGCTTTGCAGCGCCTGCAGCACGCCCTGGCCCGACATCAGCGACACCTCGCGCTCGGCCGAGGCGCCGCCCATGAGCACCGCCACTTTTTCATTTTTTATATCAAATTGACTCATAGCCCTCGTCCTTATTGTGTAAGTAGCTCTGAAGTTGATAGCATTGTGGCGACCTTGCCAGCCACTGCCCCGATCGAGCCCGCGCCCATGCACAGCACCACATCGCCGTCTCTGGCCGCGTCTACAATGGCTTGGGACATGGCGGCAATGTCGTCCACAAATACCGGCTCCACCTTGCCTGCCACCCGCAGCGCACGTGCCAGGCTGCGGCCATCGGCGGCCACAATCGGCGGCTCGCCAGCGGCGTAGACCTCGGACAACAGCACCGCGTCCGCCAGCGCCATGACCTTGATGAAGTCGTCAAAACAATCGCGCGTGCGGGTAAAACGGTGCGGTTGAAAGGCCAGCACCAGACGGCGGCCGGGGAAGGCACCACGTGCAGCGGCCAGCGTGGCCGCCATTTCCACCGGGTGGTGGCCGTAGTCTTCTACCAGGGTAAAGCAACCCCCGCCGTTGACTGCGCTCACCGGCTGCTCGCCGTGGCTTTGAAAGCGCCGCCCCACGCCCTTGAAGTTGGCCAGGGCGCGCAGCACCGCCGCATCTTCAATGCTCAGCTCCACCGCCATGGCAATCGCCGACAAGGCGTTGAGCACATTGTGTCGGCCCGGCAGGTTCAGCACCACGTCCATATCGGGCAGCACCACGCCATTGCGCCGCTGCACTGTAAAGTGCATTTGCCCGCCCACCGCGCGCACGTTCACCGCGCGCACTTCTGCGCCTTCGTCAAAACCATAGCTGGTGATCGGGCAGGTGACTTGCGGCACGATGGCACGCACGGCTGCATCGTCGGTGCACAAAATGGCGGTGCCGTAAAACGGCATGCGGTGCAGAAAATCGACAAAGGCTTTCTTTAGTTTTTCAAAATCGTGGCCATAGGTTTCCATGTGGTCGGCATCGATGTTGGTGACCACCGCCATCACCGGCAACAGGTTCAAAAACGACGCATCCGACTCGTCAGCTTCCACCACGATGTAGTCGCCTTTGCCCAGGCGGGCATTGGAGCCCGCGCTGTTCAAACGTCCGCCAATCACAAAAGTTGGGTCTAGCTGGCCTTCTGCCAACACACTGGCGACCAGGCTGGTGGTGGTGGTTTTGCCATGCGTGCCAGCAATGGCAATGCCGGTTTTGAGGCGCATCAACTCGGCCAGCATCAGGGCGCGTGGCACCACCGGAATGCGGTTGTGCCGTGCCGCCAGCACCTCGGGGTTGTCTGCATGCACGGCGGTAGAGGTGACCACCGCATCGGCACCCAGGATGTGTTCTGCGGCATGACCCAGGTGCGTGCAGATGCCCAAAGTGTGCAGCCGCTGCAGCGTGGCGCTGTCGGCCTGGTCTGAGCC
>MNXW01000315.1 GCA_001871515.1 Comamonadaceae bacterium CG2_30_57_122 | reverse complement strand
TTCTTCGTAGTTGGCCTGGCCGATCAAGCTGGCATCTGCCGTGACACCCAACGGAGACGGTTTGAGTTTTTTCAACCCCTCTACCGCTTTGGCGACGATGCCGTTTTTGGGGCCTTCTTTGGCGGGCAGGTCAAACAGGATGACGGGCACTTTGCAATTGACCAGGTGCGCTGCAATTTGCGCACCCATCACGCCTGCGCCGAGCACGGCGACTTTTCTAACGTTGAATCGGGACATGTTTTTTCCTTAAAAAGTGGGTTCAGGCCAGGGCGGCGTCGGTGTCCATCAACACCTTGGAGCCCGCGCGTGCGGTGCGCATCAGCGTGGCGGTTTCGGGGAACAGCTTGGCAAAGTAAAAGCGTGCGGTTTGCAGCTTGGCCACATAAAACGGGTCGGCATTGCCGGCAGCGATTTGTTTGAGCGCCACTTGCGCCATGCGGGCCCAGAAGTAGCCGTACACCAGGTGTCCAGCTACGCGCAGGTAGTCCACCGCAGCGGCCCCCACTTCGTCCGGGTTCTGGAAGCCTTTGAAGCCGATCTCGGTGGTGAACTTGGTCATCTGGTCAGCCAGGATGGCCACCGGGGTGATGAACTCGGCCATCTTCTCGTTGACGCCTTCTTCTGCCACCAGGGCGCCTACCAGTTTGCCAAATTTTCTCAAAGTGGCCCCGTTGTTGGAGAGCACCTTGCGGCCCAGCAGGTCAAGCGACTGGATGGTGTTGGTACCCTCATAAATCATGTTGATGCGGTTGTCGCGCACAAACTGCTCCATGCCCCATTCCTTGATGAAGCCATGGCCACCAAACACCTGCATGCAGGCGTTGGTGGAGATGTGGCCGTTGTCGGTCAGGAAGGCTTTGCAAATGGGGGTCAGCAGGGCCAGCAGTTCGCCAGACTCTTTACGGACTTGCTCATCGGGGTGGTTGTGCTCTTTTTCCAATAGCATGGAACTGAAGCACAGCAAGGCACGGCCGCCTTCGGCGTAGGCCTTGGCGGTGAGCAGCATCTTGCGCACATCGGGGTGCACGATGATCGGGTCGGCGGGTTTGTCTTTGGCCTTCGGGCCGGTGAGTGCGCGCATCTGGATGCGGTCTTTGGCATACACCAGCGCGTTCTGGAACGCCACTTCGGTCAGCCCGAGCGACTGGTTGCCCACGCCCAGGCGAGCCGCGTTCATCATCACAAACATGCCTTGCATGCCCTTGTTGGGCTGGCCAACCATGGTGCCCACGGCATCTTCCAGCACGATCTGTGCGGTGGCGTTGGACTTGATGCCCATTTTGTGCTCCAGGCCGCCGCAGTAGATGCCGTTGCGCGCGCCTACGGAGCCGTCGGCATTGACCAGGAATTTGGGCACGATGAACAAGCTCACGCCCTTGATGCCGGGGGGCGCATCGGGCAGGCGTGCCAGCACCAGGTGGATGATGTTGTCTGCCAGGTCATGCTCACCAGCGCTGATGAAAATCTTGTTGCCGGTGATCTTGTAAGTGCCGTCACCTTGGGGCTCGGCCTTGGTGCGCATCAGGCCCAAGTCGGTACCACAGTGGGGTTCAGTCAGGCACATGGTGCCGGTCCATTCGCCGCTGGTCATCTTGTGCAGGTAGGTGGCTTTTTGCTCGGGCGTGCCATGGGTGTGCAGTGCAGCGTAAGCACCATGGGTCAGGCCCGGGTACATAGTCCAGGCCTGGTTGGCCGAGTTCATCATTTCGTAGAAGCATTGGTTGACCACCAGCGGCAGACCCTGGCCGCCAAATTCAGGGTCGCAGGCCAAAGCAGCCCAACCGCCTTCAATGTATTGCTTGTAAGCTTGTTTGTAGCCGGCGGGGGTGGTGACAGCATGGGTGGTGATGTCCAGCTTGCAGCCCTCTGTGTCACCCGAAATGTTCAGCGGCAACAGCACCTCGGACGCAAATTTGCCGCCTTCTTCGAGCACGGCGTTGATGGTCTCGGCATCCATGTCGGCATGGGCTGGCATGGCGGCCAGGTCGGCCGTGACGTTGAGCAGTTCATGCATCACAAATTGCATGTCACGCAGGGGGGGGGTGTAAACAGCCATGGTTTTCTCCTTAGGAATGGATCGGTGAAACAGGGTGAACAAGGGTTTGCGCTATGGGTTTGCCGTAGCGCAGCAAAATATTGGCAAAACCGGTGTGAGCACGGGTAATGGCACCGGGATTTTTCAGAAAGCGGGCTTCATAGTGCAGCGCCAGGATCAGGCCATGAATTTCAAACGCCATTTGCGCCTCGTCCGCGTCCGGCACCAAATGACCCGCTTCTTTGGCCTGCACCACGGCACGGTACATGGCCGCCAGCCAGGTTTTGACCGAACTGGCCAGTGCGTCGCGTACCGGGCCGGGGCGGTCGTCAAACTCGACCGCGCCACTGATGAAAATGCAGCCGGACTGGATTTCAATGGCCACGCGCTTCATCCAGTTGTCAAACAGCGCGTGCACACGGGGCAGGCCGCGCGGCTCGTTCATGGCGGGGAAAAACACCTCGTCTGAAAAGCGTTTGTAGTATTCGCGTATGACCGAAATTTGCAGCTCTTCACGTGAGCCAAAATGGGCAAACACGCCCGATTTGCTCATGTGGGTGATTTCCGCCAACGCGCCGATGCTCAAGCCTTCCAGACCGATTTGCTCGGCCAGCCCCAAGGCTGCATCGATGATGGTTTGCTTGGTTTGCTGGCCTTTTTGCAGCGCCCGTGCACCCCGGGTGCGCGGAGGTGCAGCAACGGACTTGAGAGGAAGTGGATAAATGGCCATAGGTCTTAAAAAGAACGACCGTTCTATTTTGCAACATTTCTGGCCACCGTGTCAGCCCCCAACGGTTTCTAGGGATGCTTTTCTAGGGCTTTCGCGGGTTAACCCCTAGCCAAAACCCTAAACTCACCTGTCTCAAACCTCAAAGCAACAGAGCCAGACAAGCCTCCAGCTGTTCACCGGGCAGGCGTTTGAAGCGGGAACGGGCAAAACGCTGCAGACGCCCGCGCGCAAAAGCCACCAGCACGGCGGCTCGCAGCTGCGCATCGACTGTGGGGGTGGCACTGGCATCCATGCTGGCCGCCTCGCGCAGGCATTGTTTGAGCGCCGCTTCGACCTTGTCAAAAAACTGGTTCATGCGCTCTTGCAGGCGTTCATGCTCGAGCAGCAAGGCATCGCCCACCATGACGCGGGTCATGCCGGGGTTTTTTTCGGCAAACTTCATCAGCATGGAGACGATTTGACCGGCGCGCTGCGCACCATCGGTGCTTTGGGCTTGTATCTGGCCGATCAGGGCAAACACCGACTGCTCGATGAAGTCGATCAGTCCCTCAAACATTTGCGCCTTGCTGGCAAAGTGGCGGTATAAGGCAGCCTCGCTGACCTGCAGTTCTTTGGCTAGCGCCGCCGTGGTGATGCGATCGCCCCCAGGCTGCTGTAGCAGGGCGGCCAGAGTTTGCAGAATTTGCACCCGCCGTTGACCCGGTGGCTGGCGTTTGGCTTTGGCTGGCTGCGCCGCGCCCGGGGGAGTTGAATCAGGCATGTAAAAGAGCCATTTTGTGGTCAATCAGGGTGTTTCGGGGGTAATTTCATTCTCGCACAGCAACACCAGCGTGAAGCGTGCGCCGCGCCCACCGCTGCCGTCGCCCACCTGTAATTGCCCACCGTGCACACGGGCAATTTCGTCGGCAATGGCCAGACCCAGGCCGTTGCCTTCGCTGGTGCTGCCGCGCACGCGGTAAAAGCGTTCCAGCACCCGCTGCCGCTCTTCAGGTGGGATGCCAGGGCCGTCGTCTTCAACCTCCAGCATCGGGGCTGGTTTCAAACCACGGTGACCGCAGCGCAGGGTCACCGTGCCGCCCTGCGGGGTGTATTTGAGCGCATTGTTCAGCAAGTTGCCCAGCAGCTCGCGCAACAGCCAAACGTGCCCCCAGACCCGCACCGGTTGCGCCTCCAGCCCCAGGTCAATGGCTTTGGCGGCGGCCATGTCCAGGTGGTCTTCGAACACGTTTTCACACAGGGTTTTCAAATCCACATGTTCAAGCGGCTGCTCTGCCGGGTTGCGGGCATCGGCCCGGGACAGCGCCAGCAACTGGTTTGCCAACTGGCTGGTACGGCGGGCGGCATCGCGCAGACGAAACATTTGTTCTACTTCTAAAATGATAGTGTCTTTCCCTTTATTTGTAAGGGCTAGATGGCTAAAACCTTCTGAACGTGTGGCGCTTTGTGCCAGCGCTTCAATTTGCGACTGCAACCCGGCCAGCGGGGTGCGCAACTGGTGCGCAGCATCGGCCACAAAACGAGCCTGGCTTTGAGCCTGGGCCTGTACCAGACCCAGCAAGTGGTTCAGCGACTGCACCAGCGGGCGAACTTCTTCCGGGGTCGCCTGAACCTCAAACGGGCTGAGGTCGCGCGAGGAGCGGTGCTCCACCGCATTTTTGAGTTGCAGCAGCGGAGCCAGCGCCCGCGCCACTGCCCAGTTCACCACAAACACCGCCAGCACCATCAGAACCAGGTTGGGCAACAGCACTTTTTTGAATACCTGGACAAACCACTGTTGACGCGGGTCTGAGCCATCGGCCAGGCGCACCACCAGTTCTCCGACTACCGTGGGCGTGCGCAGGGACAGAATGCGGTAGAGCACGCCGTTGTGTTCCTCGCTGGCGAATTCAGGGTCGAACGTGGTGGGGGGTAGCCCGGTGAGCCAATCCGCCCCCAACAGCACCCGGCCGTCGAGCCCCACCACCGCCATCGACGAAACCCGCCCTTCGCGCAAAAAATCTTCAATGGCGGGCGCGCGCAACATCACCGGCGGGTCGGCTGCGGTTTTACCAGGCGCCACCACCGAGCTCACCAGCAAGGGGGCGAGCTGCAGCAGTTGGCGGTCTTGCTGCAGCGCGGCGTTGTCGGCCGAGCGGTAGTCAAACCAGGTGTTGATGCAGGCCAGCAAGACCAGCGGCAACAGCAACAGCAGCAGCAAACGCCGCTGCAGCCCGGTGGACATGGCGGCCAGTTGCATACTGTGCTATGTGCCGCTGGTGCTGCTCACGTCGGTGAGTCTGGGGGCCAGCAGCTCCAGCCGGTAACCAAAACCACGAATTGAACGCAGACCCACGCCCAACGGTTCGAGCTTGCCGCGTAGGCGCGAGATGTAGACCTCGACCGCGTTGGAGGTGATTTCTTTGTCCCAGCCGGTCAGGGCTTGCAGCAGTTTTTCTTTATTGGCCGGTTTGGGCGTGTGCAAGAGCAGGTACTCCAGCACCGTCCATTCGCGCTGGCCAAGTTCAAGCAGCTGGCCACTGGGGCGCACACAGGCCTGTCGGGTGGCGGTGTCCATCTCGAGCGCACCGAAACTCAGCACCGAGGACGTTGCAGCCTGCGAACGGCGTAACAGGGCGCGCAGGCGAGCCAGCAGCTCGGGCAGCTCAAAGGGTTTGATCATGTAGTCGTCTGCGCCCATGTCCAGGCCACGCACGCGGTCGTTCAGGCCGTCTCGGGCGGTGAGGATCATCACAGGCATGGTGTGGCCGTACTGGCGCAGGCGTTGCGTCA
Source organism: Comamonadaceae bacterium CG2_30_57_122 (assembly GCA_001871515.1). Lineage (GTDB taxonomy): Bacteria > Pseudomonadota > Gammaproteobacteria > Burkholderiales > Burkholderiaceae_C > Rhodoferax. Next base: position 13,405 of record MNXW01000315.1, on the reverse strand, counting down.
GAGCCAGGCCGTCCATGCCGGGCAGCCCCAGGTCAATCACAGCCAGGTCAAAGGCCTCGTTGCGGCTAATTTCCAGGGCTTTCTCGGCGCTGCCGACCCAGTCCACCGCGTAACCGGCATCGACCAGCCCGAGCTTGACCCCGCAGGCCACCATCACATCGTCTTCCACCAACAGGATTCTCATGATAAAAAAGGCCTCTAGCCCCCGTTAAACAAGCGCAAGCAGTTATAAACTTTATAGCAGTCTACATGCCGTAATTTCATTTCCAAATCATTTGTGTCTAGGCGCGAAGCCGCAGACAGTGCAAATGCACGGCAAGGCGTTGCAACAACGAAACGGATGATTTAACGTGAAACAACGCCCACAGCCGACAAGAATGGCGTGTCGTAAGGCCGACTTCAGTCGGCCATGGCGGGTTGAAACCCGCCCTACGCAGGGCACGCGTGTTTCATGCTTTGGGGTGTCCTTGTTGCACATGGACGTTAGACGTTAGAAATGGAATTAGTGGGAGCGAATCATGGTGCCAAAGGCCTGGTCGGTCAATATCTCGAGCAGCAGCACATGCGGCACCCGGCCATCAATGATGTGCACCGAGTTGACCCCGCTTTTGGCCGCGTCCAGTGCGCCGGCGATCTTGGGCAGCATGCCGCCGCTGATGGTGCCATCAAGAAACAAGTCGTCAATGCGCTTGGCTGTCAGGTCGGTCAAAAGTTGCCCGGCTTTGTCCAGCACACCACTGATGTTGGTGAGCATCATCAGCTTTTCGGCTTTCAACACCGTCGCCAGCTTGGCCGCGACCACGTCAGCGTTGATGTTGTAGCTCTCGTTGGCTTCGCCAAAACCGATCGGACTGATGACCGGAATGAAGGCATCGTCTTGCAGCGCCTTGACCACGCTGGGGTCGATGCTGACGATGTCGCCGACCTGACCCACATCGTGTTCTTTGGAGGGGTCGGCGCTGTCAAGCATCTTGAGTTTTTGGGCCCGGATCAACCCCCCGTCGCGCCCGGTCAGACCCACGGCTTTGCCACCGGCCTGGTTGATCAGACCCACAATGTCTTGCTGCACTTCACCACCCAGCACCCATTCAACCACTTCCATGGTTTCGGCATCGGTGACGCGCATGCCCTGAATAAATTCGCCTTTTTTGCCCAAGCGCTTGAGCAGGCCTTCAATTTGCGGGCCGCCGCCGTGCACCACCACCGGGTTGATGCCAACCAGCTTCAAGAGCACCACGTCTTCGGCAAAGGCCTTTTGCAGCGCGGGCTCGGTCATGGCGTTGCCGCCGTATTTGATGACCATGGTTTTGCCATGGAACTTGCGGATGTAGGGCAGCGCCTGAGCCAGAATTTGTGCCTGGTCGCGCGGTGAAATCGGGGATGTGTAGGTCATGCTGGAATTGTGCCGCATGTTGCCCCGCACCGGCCACTACTGGTCTGGTTGTGCGTGGTAACCCTGCACACAGGCCTGTAGCACCACCTTGATGGCGGCCACATCTGCTTGTTGTGCGGCAGTGCGCAAGTCTTGCAAATGCGGCTGGATTTGATCCCAGGGTAAAAAGGCCTCATGCGCTTTCATGATGCGGGCATGCGCGGTGGGTTCGGGGTTGTCGCCAATCAGCAACTCTTCATAGAGTTTTTCACCCGGGCGCAGGCCGGTGATGGCAATGGTGATGTCGCCTTCGGGGTGGGCTGCGTCGCGCACCTTCAGGCCACTGAGCTGCACCATGCGCTGGGCCAGGTCAATGATTTTGACCGGCTGGCCCATGTCGAGCACAAACACGTCACCGCCCTGCGCCATGGCTCCGGCTTGCAACACCAGTTGTGCCGCCTCAGGGATGGTCATGAAATAGCGGGTGACCTCGGCATGCGTCACCGTCAGCGGGCCGCCCGCCGCCAGCTGACGGCGAAACAGCGGTACCACGCTGCCGCTGGAGTCGAGCACATTGCCAAAGCGCACCATGGTGAAGCAGGTGGCAGAGCTTGCGGCCAGCGCCTGCAGCACCAGTTCGGCCATGCGCTTGCTGGCCCCCATCACGTTGGTAGGGCGCACCGCCTTGTCGGTGGAAATCAGCACCAGGCGTTTGACCCCGCTGCTTTGTGCGGCCTGGGCCAGGTTGAGCGTGCCAAACACGTTGTTCAAAATGCCTTCGCCGGGGTTGTCTTCGACCATGGGCACATGTTTGTAGGCGGCCGCGTGGTAGACGGTGGCAGGCTGGTAGGCGGCAAAAATGCTGGCCAGGCGCTGCGGGTTGGCCACGCTGCCCAGTAACGGAATCAGCTCCACGCCCAGTTGACGGCTGGCGCTCAGACTTTGCAGCTCCTGGTGAATGCTGTACAGGCCAAACTCATTGTGATCCAGCAGCAGTAACTGACGCGGCTTTTGCTGCAAGATTTGCCGCGTGAGTTCGGCGCCAATGCTGCCCCCCGCACCGGTCACCAGCACCACCTGGCCCGCTAAATCGCGGCGCAGCAAACGGGCATCGGGTGGCACGGGCGAGCGACCCAGCAGGTCTTCCACGTCGAGCTCATGAAAATCCTGCACCGTGACACGGCCACTGGCCAGGTCTGACAGGCCCGGCAGGGTACGAATGTGCACCGGCAGTGGCTGCAAAAATTCCAGGATGGCATTGCGCCGCTCGCGTGAGGCGCTGGGCATAGCCAGCAAAATGTCGGTAATGCCCTGACTGACCACCAGCTGCGCAATGGCATTTGTTGCAAACACCGTCACGCCATTGATGCTACGGCCCACCTTGGCCGCATCGTCGTCCACAAAGCCTTGCAATACGTATTGCCTTGAGAGCTGCAAAGCTGCTGCGGTTTGCACGCCGGAAGCACCGGCACCATAAATGAGCAATCTGGCGCCTTGCCGGTGTTCGGGTTGATCCAGTTTGGCAAGCCAAAAACGCGCCACGGCACGGCTGCCACCAACCAAAAACAAAAACACCAAGGGTTGCAGTATGCCCAGACTGCGTGGCACCATAGGCCACTGCTGCCACAGCAAAATCACGGTCAGAAAGCAGCCGTAAACCAGCACGGCCAGTCCTGTGGCCTGCAGCGCCGCCTGGCCGGTGTATCTGAAAATGGCGCGGTACAAGCCAAACAGCATGAAGATCGGTACGGTTAACAATGGTGTCAACATGTACACCCACCATTGGGCGCCACTGGGCCAATGAGGGGCATCCAGCCGCAATGTGAAGGCAAACCACGTGGCCACCAGGGACAGCAGCACATCCTGCGACACCACCACCAGTTGCTTGGCAGTGCGCGACCAACCCAAAATCCGGCTCTGCAAAGCTACCCCCTGAAAGTTCAAAGCGCCCATGAAGGCGCTTTGGTCACTTTAATTTTGAAACCCGGCTTTAGACGGCAAAAGATTCCTTGCTTTTGCCCAGCGCCACAAATGCGGCCAGCCAACGTGGCATCAGGCCACGACCCGTCCAGGTTTCGCCATTGGGGCCACGGTATTTGATGGGGGCAGGCGTGCCAGTTTTGCCAGTTTTGCCAGTGACAGCCTTGCGCAGACGGATTTTGCCACCTTGCAAATCTGCCAAGGTAATGTCAAAGGCAGCCATTTTGTCCTTGATTTCCTGCACGGTTTTGTTGAACTCTTGCGCCTTGATTTCTTCGGCTTGTTTTTGCAGTTCGGCAATTTGCTTTTGAATATCGATCAAGCTGGTCATGGTGACACCTTAAAGTATGTAAATGAATGATTCAACGACACGTGGCTGTGTTTTTTTTAATTTAATGTGTGACATTATCTCTTTTTAACACTTTCCAAGCCGTCAAAGTGATTATTTTAATATCAAAAATCAAGGACATTCGATGCAAATACTCCACATCCAGAGCCACTTTTACAGGGATGGGCAATTCATCTCGGCCATTGATTTGTGCCCAACCAGTCAAACCCGGTGTGAGTTTTTGAATCCCCGCCTTGGTACGCAGGTCAATCAGGTCGTGTTGATTGAACAAAGCAGGCCGCGGACCGACAAAGCTCATATCACCTTTGAAAATGCTCCAAAGTTGTGGCAATTCATCAAGACTGGTTTTTCTGATGAATCTGCCAATAGGGGTCAAATAGGCATCCGGGTTATTTAGCAAATGTGTTGCCACTGCCGGTGTACCCATTTGCATGCTGCGAAATTTGGGCATTTTGAAGAGTTGGTTATTGCGTCCTACACGGTCAGACCAATAAAGTGCTGGGCCTTTGGAGGTCAGGCGCACCGCCAGCGCAACCAGCGCAATCGGCAGCAGCAAAAGCACCACGGCGCACGCGCCTGCAATCAGATCAAAGAGTCGTTTCATAACCAAATTTTGCATCACGTAGGGGGGCATCAGTCCGTCATTTTCATCGCCCGGCGCAGCCCTTCGTCCACCGACACCGGTGGCATCCAGCCCAGCAGGTTACGCGCCTTGGAGCTATCCACCTGCAAATTGCCGCACAAACGTTGCATCACCTCGCCCTTGCCCAGCAGCGTGCCCGCAGCTTGCAAGGCCCACACCGGCACCGGCAGCAAACGCGCGGACACCCCAGCAGATCGCGCCATGCCGCGGATCAGCTCGGTAGTGGACAGATCTTGCCCGTCGCTTACCAAAAAAGTCTGGTCGGCCGCCTTGGGGTGGATGATGCAGGTCACGATGAAATCGGCCAAGTTGTCCAACGCCACCAGGCTGCGCTGGTTGTGCACCGCACCCAGCGGCAAGGGCCAGCCACGCTGCACGGCACGCATGAGGGCGGCAAAGTTGGCCTTGACGCCAGGACCATACACCAGCGGCGGACGGATGATGACCACCTCCATGCCGGTGTCGGCAGCGAGTTGGCGCAAACACTGTTCGGCCTCGTGCTTGCTCACGCCGTAAGCGTCTTGCGGATCGGGCGGATGGCTTTCAGTGAACGCCCGGCCGGCCTCAGTGCTCTCGCCATTAACTTTGACCGAGCTGATGAACACAAAACGCTTGACCCCTGCGGCCGCTGCTTGGCGAGCCAGGTTCAAAGTGCCTTGCACGTTGACGGATCGGAAAGCGGTGAGTGGATCGGCCACGTTATCTTGCATAACGTGCACGCGGGCGGCGCAGTGAACCACAACTTGAACGCCCAACAGTGCTCGATGCCAGTCAGTGGTCTGATCAATCCACCCTACGGCTAGCTGTTGACCCAAAGCGGCTGACGACTCAAACGAACGAACTGCCGTACGAACGCTTTTGCCATGATGCCTCAACCATTGGCTCAAACGCCCGCCAACCATGCCATTGGCACCCGTGACAAGAATCGTCATGCGCAGCGACTCGTTTTCAGTTGACGGTACACCGGCGAGAAAAAGAAACGCAGCATGCTGGCCAGATGCCAACGCAAAAACTTCAGACTCCGATGGCTGCTGCGCTGGGCGTGGTGAACCACCTTGATGCCCGTGCAAACCGCAACCCGATAACCCGTCAGTTGCAACCTGCCACACAGGTCCACATCCTCGTAATACAGGAAATAGCGCTCATCAAACCCGTGAAGCTGCTGAAATACCTGGCACGCAAACAGCATGAACATCCCACCTACCCAATCCGGTTCAATAAGCTGCTCGCCAAATGAATAATCCACCTGCTTGCATTGACCAAACACCTTCGAGAGAATGACCGAAGGCGTTGGAAAACGCCGGGCACTGTCCTCAATATCGCCATTTGGCCCCACCACCAGGGGTGCGATGACACCCACAGTGGGATTATTTAAATTGGCCAAAAGTGCAGAAAACGGATCATATTCAAACCGGATATCAGGATTGATAACACAAAAATATTGTCCGCAAGCCTTGCCAAAGGCTTGATTATGATTGGCTCCAAAACCCTTGGGCACCAGATTTCTGATGACTTTGACGGGGTAAAAAAAATCTGACACATGAAATGGCAGCGGCTCGTCAAGATTGAGTGTCAGAATGAATTCAACCTTTAAATGTGTGCAATATTTCTGAATATCTTGCATCAATCCAGAAATCAGGTTCATTTGACCATGACTGACAACCGAGATCGACAGCAACGCCTGCGCAGAATTAGCTATTTTTTCCATCGCAAATAGCCTGCATAAATGATCAATCGACGCACATACTTCAACAACGAGTAAGTCACCAGAATAACAAATTGTGCCGCGTTGATGCAACCGTCCCGGTAAAGTCGACGGTAGTTGCCCAAATCGCTGCGCTCCATCAACAAAATGTGTGAACTCAAACCCGTTACACCAAAGGAGTCTTTGTATATTGCAGCCAGAGCCACAGGCAGTTTGACCACACGTTCCCCGGAACACACCACGCGCAACCAAAGCATGTGATCTTCCATGTAACGCTGTTGCTCAATGAATCGATGTTTCACATCGCGCTTGATCATGGCGGAAGGGGTAACAAACCGGTTGGACATCAGCATGTCCCATTTGTTGACGGTGAACGCATCACACGGAGCAACATCCCAACAGGGCAGCACACCCTGTTTAAGCATACGAAAACCATGTCCGCACAAAACCACATCGGGCATGGCCACCATGTAGTTGTACTGAATTTCAATCTTGCGGAAATGCCAGGCATCGTCGGCATCCAAAAATGCCACATAAGGCTGGCTCGCTTGCGCCCACCCCGCATTGCGGGCACTGCCTGCGCCCACGTTTTTGTCCAAAAAAACCAGCTTGATCCAAGCTTTATCAAATTGTTGACTGATCTTTTTCAAGACCTCTCGGGTGTCATCGCCGCTGGCATCATCAACCAAAATCACTTCTGCGGGGCGCAAGGTTTGCGCTGCCAAAGAGGCCATGGCACGCTCGATGGTGTGCGCGCATCGGTAGCAGGGGATGACAACACTGACGGCGGCCAGATTTCTAGTCAAGCTCATGTTTTAGTCCAATATGCGGGCAACCCCATCATGTAACGGCCGACATCCAGCAGCCCCCGCGTGCGCTTTTCTCCCAGCAATTGCCACAAAACCAACCGCAGATATACGCGCGCCAGCGCTACCAGCCAGACACGACCGGGCCAGCGCATCCCCATCTTCTGCTGCGCACGCCTGACTTCACGCAAGTTGATCAATGTGCTTTTTGGGCGACTGCTGATGCCCCCCTGCCGCATCGCTGTCACCACAAGTCCAGGAACATAGGCCGCACTACCATCCCTCAATTCGCGTAGCAACAACTCGTAGTCGCCGGCAATACGAAACGACTCGTCAAACAACCCGTGCTCTTTAAACACACTGCGGCGGTGCATGACCGCAGGGTGTGGAATACACATATTCTGCTTGAAGCGTGTTTTTATTTGCTCCCAGGGCTTCCCCAGGGTGAACAGCGCTTGATCATCGTTATCAAGCAACATGACCTGCCCGTAAGCAACACGAATGTCTGCAGGCAGAAGCACCAACTGTTCAGCCATACGCTCCAACACTTGGTTATTCCACAAAAAATCGTCAGCCCCAAGAAAACAGACCCAGTCTCCTTTTGCCTTTGCCAAGGCCTTGTTCCAGGCGTTGTAGATGCCACGATCCGGCTCAGAAATCCAGTAAGTAATTTGCTGTGCATTGGCCTGAATCAAGTCGACGGTGCCGTCGGTCGAGCCACCATCAATCACAATCAACTCAATGTGCGCATAGGTTTGCTGCGTGACGCTGTCAAGGCACTGTTGCAGTGTTGCCTTGCCGTTGTAAACCGCGATGATGACGCTGATCAGCGGCGTGGAAGTGTCGGGGTTCATGGGTTTCGCGCTGCCTTCACCATTAACTTGACGAGCTCTGGCATTTTTGTATGCGCCTCCCAGCCGAGACACGCTTTTGCCTGGCTGGCATCCCCCTGACTCCAATCAATATCCGAGGGGCGAAAAAGTTTTGGGTCGCTCACAACGTGCTCGCGCCAATCCAGATCAACACCCAAAAACACCTCTCTGACAAATTCCTCCAGAGATACCGAAACGCCTGTGGCGATCACAAAATCAGCTGGCCGGTCTAGCTGCAACATGCGCCACATTGCATCCACGTACTCAGGAGCCCAACCCCAGTCCCGGACAATATTCAAGCGCCCAAGTGCTAGCTTTTCACCAGAACCATTGGCAATACGAACTGCACTGTCGACAATCTTGCGCGTTACAAAACGAGCCGGACGCAAGGGTGACTCATGATTGAAGAGAATCCCGCTGCACGCAAACAGGCCGTATGCCTCACGGTAATTGGCAACCATCCAGTGGGCAGAGGCTTTTGCGACAGCGTAGGGGCTACGGGGATGAAATGGGGTGGTTTCATTGGCGGATTTCTGGCTCAGATCACCAAAACACTCGCTGGAGCTTGCATGGTAAAGCCTGACCTTTTTACCCAAAAACCTTATGGCCTCCAGCATATTCAGAGTGCCAACCGAGATGCTTTCCAGGGTTTCAACCGGCTGCTCAAAAGACAAACCCACCGAACTTTGTCCTGACAAAAAATACACTTCATCGGGCTCACAGCGGGTCAGCACCGTCAGCACACTGCGAAAATCGGTGGGCGCCATGGAGCAGAGAGTCACGCGCTGCGTCAGTTGCAGCGCTTTTAAATTACGAAATTCGGTCATTTGAGCGTCCCTTGACGTTCCCCAGACTTCGTAGCCCTTGTCCAGCAGCAGCCGAGCCAGGTACGCGCCGTCTTGACCACCAACGCCACAAATCAAAGCTCTCATTTGGCAAGTCTCTGGTAAACAGCAAGGGTTTCCTGCGCGCAACGCTCCCAACTAAAGCGCTTGCAACGTTCCCGCCCTAAACAAACAAGCTCTTCGCGCCGGGCAGATGACTGCAAAACCCGCTCGATAGACGACATGATCGAGTCCACTTCATAAGGGTCAAAGTACTCACCCGACTCACCCACAACCTCAGGAATTGAGCTGGTGTTGCTGCAAATCACGGGGCAATCCAGAGACATGGCCTCAAGTGGCGGAATACCGAATCCTTCATATTTGGACGGGTACACAAATGCCGCTGCACCTTTGTACAAAGCTGCCAGCCGGTCATCGCCCCCACCCACATGAATCACCTGAGTGGCGGACAGGCCGAGCCCTGCCATCAAGCCCCGCTCGTCGGCAGACAAGGCACCCGCACCAAAACAGACCAAACGAAAATTACCACTCAGCCAAGGCGACGCCGCGTAGGCACGCAGCAAACCATCAAAGTTCTTGTAGCCACGGCGACCTGCCACGTGAAGAATATAGGGCGCATCGCCAACCAATACTTGAGCTTGCAACCCTGTCTGTGGCAATGCATCGTAACCAAGGTAGGTTACCGTCAGACGCTCCTCTGGCAAAGAGTGAAGCTCGCACAAATCGCGACGCGTGTTTTCAGAGATACAAAAAATGTGGTCTGCCCGATTCACTGCAGATTTCTTGAGTTGAGCAACGGGATAGTCTGCACCAAAACTATCAGGAAAGCGCTCTTCAATCAGGTCATAAACCGTCAACACATGAGGCACATTCGATCGACACAAAGGCCGCGCTGCATAGTAAGTCTCATGCACAAGATCAGGGCGCATCATGCGTGACACAGACCCACAAAGTGCAGCACTCATTGCCTTGATGATCCGGGCGGTTTTGGGCAAACGACGAACATGAAACCCGGTGACGATAGCCCGGTTGGCATCTTTCAGATACTGATTGATGTGAAGCGGCGCAACAATTTTGACGTCGACACCTGGAACACGCGACATCTGCGATGCCAAGGCGCAGATGTAGCGGGAAATTCCACCAAACTCCTGTTGGGCAAATATCTGCGAATCGTAAATTATTTTCATCTGTCAGCGTCCTGGCGTCTCAGTCTGTGCGGCGCAACATCAGCTGATGGTCACTCACAGTTTTAGACCCCAGATGTCTGCGAATCCACCAAGGAGCCACCCGAGTTGCCCAACGGCCAGTAGCCAGCTTCAACAACCGTTCATTGACCAGATTTTTCGAAAGCACATGAAGCCCATTGGCGCTGGCTAGCTGCAGCCCCAGTCTGGCACCCAGTACCTCCAACGTCCGACGCTGAAAAAATCCAATATGCTGACCCGTTGCGAAGGTGTAATACCACCATGCGTCAGGGTCAGGCGGTGTCCCTTCGTAAAGCTCGGTTGTAAACAGCAACGCATCTGCCCCCGCCAAAGCCAGGGTTTCTTCGATGAACGCCGCTGGGTCGGTGAGATGCTCTAGCACTTCGATGGCTGTTACCGCACGACAAGCCCCTAATTCGGGACTGTATTCGAACCGGGAGGCAAGTAAATTTGCACAGTACTTATCAGACCAATAAAAATCAAAACCCATGTCTCTCATTAACCGCGTCAGCATGCCATAGCCACCGGCGGCGTCCAGATATTGGCCTGCACCACGCTCACCTATGCCCCAATACAACGCACCCGCAATTTTTGCGGCAAGAGAAAAGTTTCTAGCCACCAAACCAGTGTCAGCGGCGGCAATGGCGCTTGAGTAAGCCTCATCCAGCCAATAAGGCTCATGAGCACGTAAAAAACCACACCCATCACAGACTTCATAACGTGCCTGGTGATGACGTAAAACCTGGGCCGTGAAGCTGAATTTCATCTGACCTGAACAAACCTGGCACTTCATGTTTTATTTTGAAATTGTCATGAATGATTTTATTTTTGGAAAAAAAACAAAACCATAGAAATAAATATGTGTCAGGGCATACACCCCTATTGCTGCCAACGGAATCGCCATCAAACCAAGCAAACCGATGCCCCAAATTTTCAGAGGTAAGACAAAAATACAAAACACTGCAACCACAATAACTTGCTGCTTGACCACCTGCACACCATTCAAGAACATGGCAAATGCGACTCCGCAAGACTCCAACACAGTCCAAAGCGCAACCAAGCCCAGCAACAGCGTTGGCACCTGCACCTTGCCTCCAGTCCAATAATCTAATACCCATTCGCTGCTAAAAAACAAAATTATCACGCCTGACAGCGAAATGCCCAGCGTCAGCAGCATGCTGGCCTTGAAGGTGCGCCTGATAAATGCAATATCGCCTTTGGAATGTGCATCGGCATACGCACCCCATAAAGGCGAATTCATCATGGCCAAGGGCTGCGTCACAAATTGAAACAGTCTTTGCGCAATGCTGTAAACCGCCACCGCCACGGGCCCCAGCGCACTGCTGATGATCAGGGCATCGACACCCCAGCCAATCATGGTACCCACTTGCAATACAAAAAACAGACCGCCAATGCGAATCAGACCAAAGGTTTCCTGCCTGACCGCCAAATTGATCCCACCCAGAGTCAACAGCTTGCGTTTTATTAACAAAGCCAACAGCAACAAGATTGGCAGTGATTGCGTCCCCAGCGTTGCCAAAAGTAGCACGGGCAAACCCGCTTGTGCGTGCGCAGCCAACCACAATGCCCCCAATGACAACAAAGAACCCAAAGCAGAAACCAGATAGACCTCAAAACTGCGTTGCAAGCCAGCAAACACACTTTGAATTCCTGAGGTGAACAGATTGAGCCCGAACAACAAGGCAAACAATTTTGCGGCGGACTGAGCCTCAAGCAACAGCAACCCATCATCCACTTTGATGAGGCTTGCCCAAGGCAACCAAGCAGCCAGCAACCACAAGCCAACGCCGACCACAAACCCAATCATCAAAAGAAGGCCTAGCCCGCCACTGATGGCGCGGCGCAACAAAGCGGCATCCGAATGGGCAGAGCGGCTTGCCACATGATTGGTCAAGGCATTGCCAACGCCCAAACCCAAAAATGTCAGCATGCCAGCAAAACTAGCTATCGTCATCCAAACACCAAAGCGCTGCGCACCTAGATAAGGAATTGTCAGGCTAACACTGAGCACCATGACAGCCATGGCCACGCCTTTGCTTGCCACGTTTGCCAGAACTGCCCACGCGGCAAGGCGATAACGTTCGGACGCACGACCATCTTCGGTGGACACGTCAAACGCGCTAAACCGCAGATAGTGAAGCAATTTCATGCAGATACCAGAAGGACAGCTACCATTGCCAGAAAAGAACTGATACTGATACTGATACTGATACTAATACTCCACGCTTGCATGAACCTAGATTCCTCAGTTGGACGCGCCCGAGTGGGCTGCTGGCGGCACGAAGAGGCCAAGCCTCTGGCCTGGCTGCGCCCTGCAAGGGTGACGACTTAGCGAGCCACTTGCCCGCAAGGAGGAGCAACGACCCCAGGCGCGTTGCCAGTGGCTCAATCGGGTGCGTTGCGCTCTCACCCAAAAGGTGAACCTGACTGAGACTGAAGTAATCAATATCCATATGCACTCACAAGAAACAAGTATCTTGTTTCTTTGAGAACGCCTGGCCCGCGTGCGGGGTTGGGATGCTATTGAAGAAAACAAGCGGTCAACTGAGGAATCTAGGATCATCAGCTATGCCAATGTAAATGTAAATGGTGCCGCCTTCAGAATTCGAGAAAGCCACCATTTCAGCTGCCAACGATTCAGCATTGCGCACGTCAACCTTGAACTGGCGCGTGCTGTCTTCGCCCAGTCGGATTGGGTCGTGTAACCCTTTCACGGGTGTTATTCCAGGCTGACGTTGACCTGGTAGCCATGCTGCTTGAGCAGCGCATGTTGTTTGGCTTGAGCCAGGTCGTGGGCGACCATCTCGGCGCACATGTCTTGCGCGGTGATCTCCGGCACCCAACCTAGTTTTTGTTTCGCTTTGCTGGGGTCGCCCAGCAGGGTCTCGACTTCAGTGGGCCGGAAGTAGCGGGGGTCGATGCGGACTACCGGGACTTCGGTGGGTTTTGCTTGCGTAGGGTCGACTTCAGTCGACTTTGGCGGACTGAAGTCCGCCCCACGGTTGGCATCAGCACGGGGGGGGTTCAGCCAATAGCCCACTTCATCGACGCCGGTGCCTTCCCAGCGCAGCTGCATGCCCAGCGCGGTGGCGGTCCATTCGATGAATTGACGCACGCTGTATTGCACGCCGGTGGCAATCACAAAGTCATCTGGCTTATCTTGCTGCAACATCATCCATTGCATGCGCACGTAGTCCTTGGCGTGGCCCCAGTCGCGCAGGGCGTCGATGTTGCCCATGTACAGACAGCTTTCCAGCCCCTGACTGATGTTGGCCAGGCCACGGGTGATTTTGCGGGTAACAAAGGTTTCACCCCGGCGCGGGCTTTCGTGGTTGAACAGGATGCCGTTGCAGGCATACATGCCGTAGGCCTCACGGTAGTTCACCGTGATCCAGTAGGCATACAGCTTGGCCACGGCGTAGGGGCTGCGCGGGTAGAAAGGAGTGGCCTCTGTCTGCGGGGTTTCTTGCACCAAACCAAACAGTTCGCTGGTGCTGGCCTGGTAGTAGCGGGTTTTCTTCTCCAGACCCAGGATGCGGATGGCTTCCAGAATGCGCAGGGTGCCCATGCCATCCACGTCGGCGGTGTATTCCGGGCTCTCAAAGCT
>MNXW01000032.1 GCA_001871515.1 Comamonadaceae bacterium CG2_30_57_122 | reverse complement strand
CACGCGTCCTGCCAATAGGGCGGAGCAATGCAATCAACTGCTACTTTATTTATAGCTAGTTGCCCTTTATTTTCAAGGGCTACAGCCATAAAACACTCATAAAAATGGTCATTTCGCTGCTTCCCAAGTGGTACCGCTGGCTGCGTCTTTGAGCACGATACCCTGCGCCAACAGCGCCTGGCGAATGCGGTCGGCTTCGGCAAAATTTTTGACCGCTTTGGCGGCGGCTCGTTCAGCTATTTTTTGCGCGACCAGGGCTTCATCAAAGCTTGCCCCAGACTGCAAAAACGCCTGCGGATCGCCCTGCAGCAGCCCTAAGCAGCCGCCCAGCGCTTTGAGCAAACCGGCCAGGGCATTGGAACTGGTGCGGTTGACTTCAGTGGCCAAATCAAACAGCACCGCGACGGCTTCGGGCGTGCCAAAGTCATCGTCCATGGCCGCCTTGAAGCGTGCCGCAAAGGGTTGAGACCAGTCGATGGCTGCTGAATCTGGAGCCACCAGACTCAAGGCGGTGTACAGCCGCTTGAGCGCGGTGTGGGCATCGTCCAGGTGCACATCGCTATAGTTAAGCGCCGTGCGGTAGTGGGTGCGGATCAAAAAGAAGCGTACCGTTTCGGGGTGGTATTTGGCCAAGACCTCGCGGATGGTGAAAAAATTGCCCAGGCTCTTGGACATTTTTTCGTTGTCCACCCGCACAAACCCGTTGTGTACCCAGAAATTGGCCAGTGGCTTGCCATGGGCCCCCTCACTCTGGGCAATTTCGTTTTCATGGTGCGGAAACTGCAGGTCAGCGCCACCGCCGTGGATGTCAAAGGTCTCGCCCAGGGTGGCGCAACTCATGGCCGAGCATTCAATGTGCCAGCCCGGGCGACCCGCGCCGTAGGCACTGGGCCACTTGGCATCTTCGGGCTCGGAGGCCTTGGCGGCTTTCCACAGCACAAAGTCAAGCGGGTCTTCTTTGCCGTCTTGCACCGCGACGCGCTCTCCGGCGCGCAGTTCATCCAGAGACTTGCCAGACAGCTTGCCGTAGCCAGCAAATTTGCGCACCGCATAGTTCACATCACCACTGCTGGCCTGGTAGGCCAAGCCCTTGGACTCCAGGCGATCGATCAGGCTGAGCATTTGCGGCACATACTCGGTGGCCCGCGGCTCCAGGGTGGGGGGTTCGATGCCGAGCAGGGCAATGTCAGCGTGCATGGCTGCGATCATCTCGTCGGTCAAAGCCCGGATGGTGATGCCGCGCTCCACCGCGCGTTTGATGATTTTGTCGTCAATGTCGGTGATATTGCGCACATAGGTGACGCGGTAGCCGCTGCACTTGAGCCAGCGTTGCAGCACATCAAACGCCATCATCATGCGGGCGTGTCCAATGTGGCACAGGTCGTAAATGGTCATGCCGCAGACGTACATGCGCACATGGCCGGGCTCTATCGGGGTAAAGGGCTGCAGGTCACGCGTGAGCGTGTTGAAAATGCGCAAACTCATGGGTCAAATCAAATCCGGTAAAACAGAGCCAGTTGGCGGGCTGCAGAGCCAGGCTGTCAGCTGCCTGAAAAACACCCCCTCGGCTACAATGCGCGCCAGTATAAAGCCCTGTCCCGGCCAGAGCGTCGATCGGTCAGACTCCCCCATTTCACCGCATCAGCCCATGAAGCTCACACGTACTTTTGTTTTAAAAACCCTGCGCCTGCTCACCATGGTTAGCGCCTGCGCTGCCCTGACCAGCCACGCCGACGACTACGCTGATATCAGCCAACTGCTGCAAGCCAACAAGTTTTCTGAAGCCTTGGCCAAGGTCGACAGCCAGTTGGTCACCAAACCCGCTGACCCGCAGTTCCGTTTTCTCAAAGGCGTGATCCAGCGCAACATGGGCAAGCCCGCAGAGGCGATCAGCACCTTCACCAAACTGACCGAAGACTACCCCGAGCTGCCAGAGCCTTACAACAATCTGGCTGTGTTGTACGCCAGCCAGAGTCAATATGACAAGGCCCGCTCGGCGCTGGAAATGGCCATCCGCACCAACCCCAGCTACGCCACCGCGCATGAAAACCTGGGCGATGTGTATGCCCGGCTGGCCAGCCGTGCCTATAACAAGGCGCTGCAGCTGGACAACGGCAACACCGCCGTGCCACCCAAGCTGGCCTTGATTCGTGAACTCTTCAAACCCAACCTGGCCAACCCACGCCCGGTGGTGACCGCCGCAGCAAGCACCACACCCATGCCTGTGGCCGCACCGGCAACACCGTCTGCACCAACCACCGCCCCCGTCAAGCCAGTGTCCGCTGCAGCCGCCCCTGCAATGCCCCAGACAAAAACAGTTCCTGCACCAGTTCCTGCAACTGTGCCGGTTAATGCTTCCAAGGCGGTTGAAGCGGCGGTGATGGCCTGGGCCAAAGCCTGGTCAGCCAAAGACATGGCCAGCTACCTGGCAGCCTACAGCCCCGAATTTGACCCGGCGGGTCAACAATCGCGCGCCGCTTGGGAGCAAGTCCGCACAGCCCGTATCACCGGCAAATCACGCATCAGCGTGACCCTCAGCGACCTGCAAGTCAAGCTCACCGGCGAGACCGCCGTAGCCTCGTTCAAACAAGCCTATAAGGCAGATGCCCTGTCGGTGTCGAGCCGCAAAACGCTCAACATGCATCGCAACGGTGACCGTTGGCTGATTACCAAAGAGTCCACCGGCCGTTGAGCGCAACACGCAAGCTGATAACAGTTTTGTGGCAACATCTTCGGCATGAGCCAGCAAATTTCTTGTTTTGATTGAATGGCTTTTTTATTCAGAATGAACTCTACAGCGTTCGCATGCGCCCTGTGCCTGTTACTGGGTGCGGTTCAGGCTCAGGCCAAAGTCAAGAATAAAAAGACCAAACCTGCCTTGACCGCCTCCCAAACGCAACAGGACGGGGCAGCCGAAGCCCGCTTGATTGCCATCTACCGGCTCATCGGCAAGGGTGACACCCGCACCGCGCTGAAGCAAGCTGAGCAACTGCTCAAGACCAACCCCAGCTTCGCCTTAGCGCAACTGACCTACGCTGATTTGTTGTCGGCGCAGGCTCGCCCCTTGCAAGCATTTGGCGACGCACCACCCGATCAACGCATCCTGGGACATGACACATTGGCAGACCTCAGAAGCGAATCTCTGCTGCGCTTGAAAGCATTGAGAGAACGCCCTGATGCGGGTACGCTGCCCTCAGAATTTTTAAAACTGGCCGCGCATAACAAACACGCCATTGCCATTGATGCCTCTCTCGCCCGGCTGTATTTGTTTGAAAACCGTGCGAATGGCCCGGTACTGGTGGCCGACTACTACATTTCTTTGGGCAAATTAGGGATCGACAAGCGCGTGGAAGGCGACCAACGCACACCTTTGGGCGTGTATTTCATCACCAGCCAGCTTGACCCCAAAACCTTGAAAGACTTTTATGGCTCCGGGGCTCTGCCCATCAATTACCCCAATGTGCTGGATATCAAGCGTGGCAAAACCGGGGGTGGCATCTGGCTGCATGGCACGCCACCCGGTCAGTTTTCCAGAGCGCCGCTGGCCAGTAACGGCTGTTTGGTATTGGCCAACCCCGACCTGCTGAGCATCGTGCGCCAGGTTGAAATTCGCACCACCCCGGTGCTCATCTCCAAAAAACTCAAATGGGTGCCAGCTGCCAGTCTGAAGCCTTCCACCCATGAATTTACCAGCCAGCTCCACGCCTGGCTGAAAGCCAAGTCCAGCGGCAACCTCACCAATCTGGCCACGTTTTATGCTCCGGATTTCAACCACAATGGCAAGTCCCTGTCGGACTGGTTGCCGACCCTTCAGCACGAAGTCAGTACCTGGCAAGGAAAATCACTGGAAATCAAAGACCTTTCGTTGTTGCGTTGGGTAGATACCCATGAGACCATGGTGGTCACGTTTGGCGAGGTGGCTCGTGGCCAGCGCAGCGGTCAGACCCGACGCCAATACTGGAGCCGTGAAGGCACGCAGTGGAAGATTTTTTACGAAAGTGTGGCATCATGAATTTTAAGGTTTTTAAGCCTCTAGCCCTTCAATCAATTGTGCTAGTAGCTCTTTTTTCAATAGCAAAATTGACGCAGGCTGAAGTCCCACCACAAATTAAATTTGCCACCAGTGCGGGCGACTTTGTGGTCGAGTTGTACCCCGACAAAGCGCCCAAAACGGTCGCCAACTTCTTGCAATACGTCACCGACAAGCACTATGACGGTACGATTTTTCACCGCGTGATTGGCAGCTTCATGGTGCAAGGCGGCGGTTTTGATGCCAGCTATGTGCAAAAACCCACCCGCCCCCCAGTGGTGCACGAAGGCCGCCAGGCCATGGAAAAAGGTCTGCACAACGTGGCAGGCACCTTGGCCATGGCGCGCACCAGCGACCCGCAATCGGCTACGGCACAGTTTTTCATCAACGTGGCCGACAACCGCCGCCTGGATCCCACTTTCATTCCTCCTGGTGACCCGGTAAACGAATTCCATTACAACGGCGAAATTTTTAAAAATGTACCGCGCGCTGATCTGGTCAACTCCCCCAAGCTGGCGGGTTATACCGTCTTTGGTAAAGTCGTCTCAGGTATGGAAGTGGTCAACAAAATCAAGGCCACACCCACCGGTTCCGGCGGCCCGTTTGGTTCAGACGTTCCCAAAACTCCCATTCTTATCAACTCTGCAACCCTGGTGAAATAAATCATGAGCAACCCCCAAGTCGAACTGCACGTCAAAAACTACGGCATCATCACCCTGGAACTTGACGCTGACAAAGCTCCCAAATGCACCGCCAACTTTTTGGCTTATGTGAACAAGGGCCATTACAACCACACCATTTTTCACCGCGTCATCCCCGGCTTCATGGTGCAGGGCGGCGGTATGGAACCTGGCATGGCGCAAAAGCCGTGCGACGCGCCGATTGAAAACGAAGCCAACAACGGCCTCAAAAACCTGAACTACACCGTGGCCATGGCGCGCACCGGTGACCCGCATTCGGCCACCGCGCAGTTTTTCATCAATGTGGCCGACAACGGTTTCCTGAACCACACCGCGCCCAGCCAACAAGGCTGGGGCTACGCCGTGTTTGGCAAAGTGGTCGCCGGCACTGACGTGGTGGACCAGATTAAAAAGGTCAAGACCGGCCGCAAGGGTTACCACGACGACGTGCCGCTGGAAGACGTGGTGATTGAAAAAGCCGTCGCGCTGTAAATTGACGGGGTCAGCCGTGCCCCTTCGCTCCCCAGCAAAAGCTGCTGCGCATCAGCCACTTGCGGCCATGACTGAGGTGGTGAGCGCACCGGCGCACTGGCGCACCATCGACTTCATCTCCGACCTGCACCTGCAGGCCAGCCAACCGGCCACGTTTGCGGCCTGGCAACACTACATGGCGCACACCCCAGCCGATGCGCTGTTCATTCTGGGTGACCTGTTTGAAGTCTGGGTGGGCGATGACATCGTGAACATGGCCACCGACCCCGAAGCCGCTTTCGCCCGGCAGTGCCAAGCCATTCTGAATGCCACGGCGCAGCGACTGACGATTTACTTCATGCATGGCAACCGCGATTTTTTGCTGGGGCCCAGCTTTGCCCAAGCTTGCGGCATGACCCTGCTGCCTGACCCCAGCGTGCTGGACTTTAGCAACCAACGCTGGCTGCTGTCGCATGGCGACGAACTGTGCACCGATGATGTGGATTACCAGCAATTTCGCCAGCAGGTGCGAAGCAGCACTTGGCAAACCAGCTTTCTGTCAAAACCCCTGTCCGAGCGCCAGACCATAGCCCACAGCCTGAGAACGCAGAGCGAATCGCGCAAAAGCAGCGGGGCAAGCTACGCCGATGTAGACGACCCCATGGCTTTGCAATGGTTAAGCCAGACCCAAACCACCACCCTGATCCACGGCCACACCCATCACCCCGCCGACCATCACTTGGGCACAGTCCAGGGTCAAACCCTGCGCCGAATGGTGCTAAGCGATTGGGATGCCCAGGCCTTTCCACCCCGACTGGAAGTGCTTCGCCTCACACGAAACACCCCACCCGAGCGCCTCAGGGTTTGAGCAATACCTTCAACACGCTCTGAACCCGGCGCACCTGCCCCGCATCAAACGCCGCTGCCAGCACGGTTGCTGCGTCCTGCCCCCAGGTTTGGGCAGGTGTCGGGTCGTTGCGCTTGGTCAACAGTTGCAATTGCAGCATGCGCCGTGCACTCAGGTGCTCGGCCGGGGTGGGTACTTCAGCGGCCATCTCCAGGCGCAGTAAGGCGGTGACCGCATCGCCAGACGCGGGCTGTGACAGTGCTTTAACCCAGCCACCACGCACCGCCGGGCTGACGCGCCCCCCCAGTTCCTGCACACTGGGCACTTGCTCAGCATCGCGTTTTTCCCAGGCGGTCAAGAGTTGCGTCAGGGCTTCACCATGCGCTTGTGCCGCGAGTTTGCGCAAGGCAAATTGAGCCTGCTCCAGGGCATCGCGCTGGGCACGGAAGGCGGCATCGCCCAAACGCGGTGCTTCGGGGCGGTCGCCATAAGGCGCACGCACACTTCGATCACCACGATCACCGCGATCGCCGCGCGGCGCGCCACGGTCATCGCCTCGGCCGGGCGCGCGTGCGCCGTCACGACCCGCATCACGGCTACCTGGACGAGCGGCATCTTTGCGGTCACCAAACTTGCCGCCACGACCCATGGCTGCGGGTTCTTCTTTTTTCATGCCGGGTCGGTCATCGCCGCGCATGGCTACCACCGGCTTGCGTGTGGGTACGGGTTTGACCGGCTCGCTGGCGGGCTCAGCGCCAGCGGTATCGACAGACGCATCACCGGTGGCCTCAGCTGTTGTATCAACAGCTTCAGCTTCAGGCGCTACATCTTCAGTAGCTGCCTGCGCTTGTTCTACCTGGGCTAGAGCCTCTTTTTCCTCAGAAGTCTGGGTCTTGGCGGTGACGGCAGCCTGGGCTTGCGCCTGGCCGCGCAAGGCCGCGTCCAGCGCCGCCATGGCGCTGCGAATGGCTTGCGCATCGCCCGAGGCGTTGGCCGCTTGCAAGGCTTTGGAGGCCTCCAGCACGATGCGGTCACGCTCGCTCAAGGCGCTTTGGGCTTGCTCGCGCTCGGCCGTTTTGCGGTTGAAGGCCTCGTCAATCGGCTTGCGGAACGCATCCCACAGTTTTTGCTCATGACGGCGATCGATTGGCACGCGGTGTGCCTCGGCCTGCCAGCGCTGTTGCAGTGCCTTGACAGCATCAATGCGTAGCATGGCTTCAGCACCCAGCGCTTTGGCCTCGTCGATCATGGCATGGCGGGCTTCCAGGCTGAGCTTTTGCAAGGCTTCCAGCGGCGCGGCGGCTTCGTCAATGGCGGCTTTCCACAGGGGCTGCAGCTCGGCAAACATTTTTTCGCCTACATGGCCTGACTCGCGCCAGCGGTCGCCAAACTGGTGCAGCACACGGCCAAAGCCCTTCCAGTCGTCGTCTAGCGCGACCCGGTTGGCAGCAGCCCAGGCTTTGACTTCTTCGATCAGCGCCAGGCGCTGAGCCCGGTGCTCGGCTGATTCAGCCTTGATTTTTTCCAGCCAGGCTTCGACCACTTTGTGGGCTTGGTTGCAGGCATCGTCAAAACGTTTCCACAGGCCATGGTTGGCGGCCCCGCCCTGGTCGGTGAGCTTCCATTGCTCGCGCAGCTGGCGCAAGGTTTCCTGCATCTTGCGCCCGCCGATGGCCTGGCCTTCGGGGCGGTTGAGCAGGCCTTCGGCCTTGGCCACCAGTTCGTCACGCAACTGGTCAGCGCGCCAGCGTTGCCAGCCTTCCAACTCTCCGGCAGCCACCAGCGCGGCATGCGCCTGGGCTTCAAGCTTATCGTCAATCAAACGGCCGTTGTCTTTGAGTGCCTGGCGCAGCGCATTGGCCGCACCGGCGCTGGCTTTGCCGTGGCCTTCGGCCATTTCATGCTCTAGTTTAGAGAGCACGTCACGCACCATTGCTGTGGCCTTGGCACGAATTTCAGGGTCAACTTTGGGTTTGGGTGCTGCCACCGGTGCTTCCAGGGGAATGCCGCGCAACACACGCAGTTCATCAGCCCACACCGGCACTTTGGGCAGTGGGGCGCTGGCATCCTGCACGGCGGCCAGGGTCAGGGTCAGTGCTTCGCTGAAGGCTTGCCAGACCAGCAACAGTTGCGCCTGTGAGTCTTGCAACTGCGGCACAAAACGCACATCCACGCTGGGCCAATTGGCATCGCCTGAGAGGGTTTGTGCCTCCGACTGCCAATGGGTCACATCCGCCGCCAAGGACGCTTGCGCCGCTTGCGCGTCTGCCCAGGGTTTGGTGGACAACACCTCAATGCGCTGCGCCAACAGCACGGCGGCTTCACGCTGCACCTGCACGCGGTGCTGCAGGTCTTCAATGGCGCGCACGCGCTCTACCAACTGCGCCTTCAAGCCTGCCAGTGGTTCTTTGCTTAAGGGGGCACCGGCTTTGGCTGCATCACGTTGCCAGGCCAGCGCGTCGGCCAGGTTGAGTTTGGACAGGGCCAGCAAGACCTGTGCCTTGTCGGCCCATTCGGTGGCGATGGTGGCCTGGGTTTTGCTGCGCTTGAGCTCGTCTATTTTTTCACGCACCAGCTTGGCAGCGCCCTTGTCTTTGACGCTGAGTTCCTTGAACACTTGCTGCAAGTGCTCTGGCGTGGGACTGCTGGCTAACCAATCGCGAATGCAGGCCATGCGTTCGCCAGAGGTGTGAGCCGAAAACGCACCGTGGGTGAGTGCATCCAGTGGATGCACCTCATGGCTTTTGGCACTGACGGCAGTGGCGTCAGGGGTGGGAGCTGCTTTGGCTTGATTGGAAAAAGAAAACATCGGGATCGCGCACTAAAGTAAAAAAGTCCGCTGCCTTGCAGCGGGAATAAGAATGTATTTTCGCCGGGATTTGCAACTTGCCCGAAAAAACAATTTGGCTGGAATCGAGCACACCCGCAATCCCTGTTGCTTTTTGCCTCGACATTACGCTAATCCGAGATTGTTCATTAGGGCTTGTTCATGAATAAGCTGTACATTTGGCCGCCGGATTTGGGATGCAATGCGAGGCGCAAAGCGTGCCGTGCAGCTCTGCTGCACAAGCGATTTGCAACGACGCAGTGCGCCCAAAGTTGGCGAGTCAAATGTGCATGTTATTTGTGAACAAGCCCTTAGGCGGTGCTTGGCACCTGTTTGAACGCTGGCTGCAGCTTTGCGGTCATTTTGAGCGTCTGCTCGGTGTCCATAGCCATGCTATGAACGCCTCAGGGATGCATACTGCCGCGCAAACCTGCTCGCCATCATTTCAAACCCTAATGAACCATCTCGGCTAATCACTGTGTGATTGAGAGGAGATACCTAATTTTTAGCGGCTTCATCTTGATTGTTGCCAAGCCCACCTTGACTGACAGTGAAAAAGTCTCAAATCCAGGAAAATTACTGCAGTTATTTTGCATAACAAACAAGTTTGTTATTGTTGACTTGATATATTTCAAGCACATAGAATCCGCCGACCTTGTCAAAAACAAGGGAAAACCCGAATCCGCTGCCGATCCCCGGCAACATCAAGTTTCTGCATCAACTGGAGAAAATCCGCAGGATATTGATAGCGTAACAACCCAGGCGCATCGTTTGTCAGAGCCTTATGCATGTCATAAAACCCCGACGAATCTGCGCGCAAGAAGGAGAAGCTATGTCAGCATCTACAAATATGACCACCAGCCTACGGCGCATGATTGCCGCCGTGACCAAAGGCTTTTTTAAAATCACGCACAACAGTTTTGCCCTGATCGGCCTGGCTGTTTTATTTGCCACCATCACCTTGGTGGCGCGCCCCGAGATTCGCCAAGTGGGCGAAATCAAACTGTTCAGCTGGCTGCAAGCACGCCAATTTGAGGTCACTGGTGTCGTCAGCGACCTGGTGGCCAGCGACCGCGCCACCGCCACCGACCCCAAGGACTTGCCTAAGCAGCAAGCGGCCGTGGCTTATTGGCTCAGCCGTAAATACAGCGTGGCACCTGAACCCATCAGCGCCATCGTGTCTGAAGCCTATAACGCGGGCCAACGTACCAAACTCGACCCGATGCTGATTCTGGCCGTGATGGCAATTGAGTCTGGCTTTAACCCGTTTGCCCAAAGCCATGTGGGCGCGCAGGGCCTGATGCAGGTCATGACCAAAATTCACCGTGACAAGTACCAAAGCTTTGGTGGTCAATTTGCGGCTTTTGACCCCTTGGCCAACCTGCGTGTGGGAGTCAAGGTGCTGCAAGACTGCATCCGCCTGGCGGGCTCAATCGAGGGGGGTCTGAAATATTATGTGGGAGCAGCCAACCTGGTAGACGATGGCGGCTATTCAGCCAAGGTTCTGGCTGAATATGTCCGCTTGCAAGGTGTGGCTCAGGGGCGGCAAGTGCCAATGTTTACGCCAGCGGTTAATGCCAAACTGGTACCCGCGCCTGCGGCACCTGCCACACCGGCCACTGAAGTCAGCGACAAATCTGCATTACCGAACGGCAATGCAGCCACCGTGGCGCTAAACTGAACCGGTCAGCTAAAATCTGCTCGGTACGCGACTGGCGATAGGCGGCGTCCTGATGCATCAGGACGTGCTGCTGAAGTGGGCACACCACGGGGGAGCGTACCGCAAGACCTGTCACGGTTTTGTGATCAGCCGTTCGCCTGGGCACCTTAAACCCTAGCCCCACGTCATTAAGGACTGCCATGTTCAACCGCAATATCCTCATCGAGCAAACCGACCCCGAGCTGTTTGCTGCCATCCAAGCTGAAAACCAGCGCCAGCAAGACCACATCGAGCTGATCGCCAGCGAAAACTACGCATCGCCCGCCGTCATGGCTGCGCAAGGCACACAGCTCACCAACAAATACGCAGAAGGCTACCCTGGCAAGCGTTACTACGGTGGCTGCGAGTTTGTCGACGTGGCTGAACAGCTCGCGATTGACCGCGTCAAACAAATTTTTGGTGCTGAAGCGGCCAACGTGCAACCGCATTGCGGTGCTTCCGCCAACGAAGCCGTGTTTCTGGCCTTTTTGAAGCCAGGCGACACCATCATGGGCATGAGCCTGGCCGAAGGCGGCCACCTGACCCACGGCATGGCGCTGAACATGAGCGGCAAGTGGTTCAACGTGGTGAGCTACGGCCTGGATGCTGCCGAGGCCATCGACTACGAGGCGATGGAACGCAAGGCCCATGAACACAAGCCAAAACTCATCATCGCTGGCGCCAGTGCTTATTCTCTTGCTATTGATTTTGAGCGTTTTGCCAAGGTGGCCAAGGACGTGGGTGCGATCTTCATGGTGGACATGGCGCATTACGCCGGCCTGATTGCCGCCGGTGTCTACCCCAACCCGGTGCCGCACGCCGACATCGTCACCAGCACCACGCACAAAAGCCTGCGTGGCCCACGCGGCGGCATCATCCTGATGAAGTCGCAATATGAAAAAGCCATCAACAGCGCCATCTTCCCAGGCCTGCAAGGCGGCCCGCTGATGCATGTGATTGCCGCCAAAGCGGTGGCTTTCAAGGAAGCACTGCAACCCGAGTTCAAGGTTTACCAGCAACAAGTGGTGACCAACGCCCGCATCGTGGCTGAAACCCTGACCGCACGCGGCCTGCGCATTGTGAGCGGCCGCACAGAATCGCACGTGATGCTGGTCGACTTGCGCTCCAAGCACATCACCGGCAAGGAAGCCGAAGCCGTGCTGGGCAGCGCCCACATGACGATCAACAAGAACGCCATCCCCAACGACCCCGAAAAGCCGATGGTGACCAGTGGCGTGCGCGTTGGTACCCCGGCCATGACGACCCGTGGTTTCAAGGACGAAGAAGCACGCCTCACTGCAAATTTAATAGCAGATGTGCTGGACAACCCGCGCGACGAAGCCAACATTGCCGCCGTGCGCACCAAGGTGCATGCGCTGACCAGCCGCTTCCCGGTGTACGGCTGATCACCGCGGCAGCTGGCGATGAAATGCCCTTTCTGCAGTCACCCCGACACCCAGGTGGTGGAAACGCGAGAGTCTGAAGACGGGGGCTTCATCCGCCGGCGGCGCCGCTGCACGTCGTGCGACAAGCGCTTTACCACCTACGAGCGCCCGGAAGTCAACTTTCCGGCCATCGTCAAAAAAGACGGCCGACGCATTGAATACGAGCGCGCCAAGCTGCTGGCATCGATGAAACTGGCGCTGCGCAAGCGTCCGGTCAGCACCGAGCAGGTCGACGCTGCGGTAGAGCACATCGAAGAAAAGCTGTTGACCCTAGGCCTGCGCGAGGTGCTGTCTACCCGCATTGGTGAACTGGTGATGCGTGAGCTGAAAAAGCTCGACAAAGTGGCTTACGTGCGCTTTGCCAGCGTCTACCGCAGCTTTGAGGACATGGACGACTTTCGCACGCTGGTCGATGAGGTGGGACGGTAGAACTCGTGTAGAAATAGGTTGAACCTAGATTCCTCGGTTGGACGCGCCCGAGTGGGCTGCTGGCGGCGTGGCTGGGTAGGCTGAGTGCCGCAGCTTCAATTGTGCCTGCGCACAATGGAACGGCACGAAGAGGCCAAGCCTCTGGGTTGGTTGCGCCCTGCAAGGGTGACGACGCAGCGGGGGCTACTGCCCGCAAGGAGAAGCAACGACCCCAGGCGCGTCGCCAGTGGCTCAATCGGGTGCGTAACGCTGCCACCCAAAAGGTGAACCTGACTGAGACTGAAATTATCCATGTCCATCTTCACTTATTGAAGAAAACAAGCGGTCAATTGAGGACTCAAGTAGACCGTTTCACCAAAACACTTACATAAAATCTTGCCTTTGCCAGCCTGGCGTTGTGGTTCGTCGTTGCCATAGCTGCGGCTATGTCGCCTCCTCTGGCCTAGCCAGTCTGGAAAATTCATCGATTTCATTTTGTAACCGTTTTGATGAAACGAACTACCAGGTTTAAATCACTCGCCCAAATAAGCCGCACGCACCTTGGGGTCTGACAGCATGGTTTTGGCATCGCCTGTCATGGTGATCAGGCCAGAATCCATGACGTAGCCGCGGTCGGCAATGGCTAAGGCGCGGCTGGCGTTTTGCTCTACCAGCAGAATCGTCACGCCTTGCGCATACACATCACGCACCACTTCAAAAATCTTGTCCACCATGATGGGCGACAAGCCCATGGACGGTTCATCGAGCAGCAACACCTTGGGGTGGCTCATCAGCGCGCGACCCATGGCAAGCATTTGCTGCTCACCACCACTCATGGTGCCTGCCAGTTGGTCTTTGCGTTCTTCCAGCCGTGGAAAGATGGTGAACACCTTGTCAATGTCTGTCAGGGTTTCGGCTTTATTGTCATTGGTATAGGCACCCATGTGCAGGTTTTCCAGAATGGTCATACGGGTGAACACGCCACGGCCTTCGGGCACCATGGCCAAGCCCTGCTTGACCAAATCCCACGGCCCCTGGCCACGGATGCTTTTGCCCAGGTACTCGATGTCGCCATCGTTGATCGGCAGCGTGCCGGTGATGGCTTTCATGGTGGTGGTTTTGCCCGCGCCATTGGAGCCGATGAGGGACACGAGTTCGCCCTCGCGCACTTCAAAATCGACACCTTTAACGGCCTGAATGCCACCGTAGGCCACCTTGAGACCCTTGACCTTGAGAAGAATAGTTGCCATGTTGTTTTCCTTGTGCCTGCGCGCGCTCAATGCCCGCCGGTGCCCAGATAGGCTTCAATCACTTTGTCGTTGCGCTGCACGTCGGCAGGTGTACCTTCGGCAATCTGCTTGCCGTAGTCCAACACCGTGACGCGGTCGCACAACCCCATGACCAACTTCACATCGTGCTCAATGAGCAAAATGGTGCGGTTGTCGTTGCGGATTTTGTCGATCAGCTCGCGCAGCAGCACTTTTTCGGTGCTGTTCATGCCGGCTGCGGGTTCGTCCAGGGCAATCAGTTGCGGGTCGGTGGCCAGTGCACGGGCAATTTCAAGCCGACGCTGGTCACCGTAGCTCAAGGTGCGGGCTTTGAACTCAGCCAGCTGGCTGATGCCGACATAGTCCAGCAGTTCCCTGGCACGCTCAGTAATCGCAGCTTCTTCGGCCTTGAAGCCGCCGGTGCGAAACACCGCACCAAGCAAGCCGGAATGGGTGCGCACATGGCGGCCGACCATGACGTTTTCCAGGGCGGTCATTTCGGCAAACAAGCGGATGTTTTGGAACGTGCGGGCAATGCCGGCCTTGGCCACTTCATGCACCGCCGTGGGTTGATAGGGTTTGCCGGCCAGCACAAAACTGCCGGTGTCAGGGGTGTACAAGCCGGTGAGCACGTTGAAAAACGTGGTCTTGCCCGCGCCATTGGGGCCAATCAGGCCATAGACCTGGCCGCGTCTGATCTGGATGCCCACGTCGCTCAAGGCCTGCAGGCCGCCAAAGCGTTTGGATACGCCGGTGACGTTGAGTACGGTGTCTGTCATGTGATTCCTTTGTCAGTTAGCAAGCGCTGGCGCTGGCCATTTATAAGCTGTGAAGCCGCACCGTCTCAAGGCTTGGTGACGGGCAAGGCTTTGCCGTGCTCGGGCGACGGCCACAAGCCACGCGGACGCCACAACATGACGATGATCATGGCCAACGCAATCAGCAACTGACGCAAAATCGAGGCATCGAGCCGCCCCCCGGTCATGTTCTGCAAGGGCCCGGCCACATAGCGCAACACCTCGGGCAGTGACGACAAGGCCACAGCGCCCAAGATCACCCCGGGCAGGTGACCTATGCCGCCGAGTACGATCATGGCCACGATCATGATGGACTCCATCAATGTGAACGACTCTGGCGAAATGAAGCCCTGGAACGAGGCAAACATGGCGCCTGACACGCCGCCAAACGTGGCACCCATGCCGAATGCCAGCAATTTCAGATTGCGGGTGTTGATGCCCATGGCCTTGGCGGCAATTTCATCCTCACGAATGGCCATCCAGGCACGGCCCACGCGCGAGAGCTGCAAGCGGTGCGAAATGATCACGCTAAATACCACCAGCACCAGGAACAGGTAGTAGTAAAGCGACACCGAGGCCAGTTCAAACCCCAGCACATTGATTTTTTTGCCCATGCTCAGGCCAAAAAAACTCAAGGCATCAATTTGCCCCAGGCCTTTGGGGCCGTTGGTGATGTTCACCGGCTGATCCAGGTTGTTCATGAACACGCGAATGATTTCGCCAAAGCCCAGTGTGACGATGGCCAGGTAGTCACCCCGCAGGCGCAGCGTGGGCGCGCCCAGCAAAATACCAAACAACGCCGCCAACCCAGCTGAGGCAGGAATCACCACCCAGATCGGCAAATGCATGCCGTTGGGGAACATGGCAGCAATGGCCGGAAAGGTTTCGGTTAAGTGCGGCGAAGCCAGCAAAGCGTACATGTAGGCACCAATGGCAAAAAACGCCACATAGCCCAGGTCAAGCAGGCCGGCATAACCCACCACAATGTTCAGACCCAGCGACAACAGCACATACAGCAGCGCCATGTCGGCAATGCGCACCCAGGCGTTGCCAAAACTTTGCAATACCAGCGGGGCGACCAGCAAGCCGATGGCGGCCAGCACGAAAACAATGATTTGCTTTTGTTTCATCTCGCTTCGCTCCTTAGGCACGGTCTGCCACACGCTCACCCATCAAGCCCGAAGGCCGCAGCGTCAGCACAATGATCAGCACCACAAAGGCAAAAATATCCGAGTAATGGCTGCCCAATACGCCACCGGTGAGCGCACCGATATAGCCCGCACCCAGCGACTCAATCAGACCCAGCAAGATGCCCCCCACCACCGCACCGGCCAGGTTGCCAATACCACCAAACACCGCCGCGGTAAACGCTTTCAGACCAGGCAAAAAGCCCATGGTGTGCTGCACGGTGCCGTAGTTGGCCGCCCACATGATGCCGGCAATGGCCGCCAGCACCGCACCAATCACAAAGGTGGCCGAAATCACCACATCGGGTTTGACCCCCATGAGCGCGGCCACACGCGGGTTCTCGGCCGTGGCTCGCATGGCGCGCCCCAGCTTGGTGTAGTTCACCAGGTACATCAACAGCGCCAGAGAGATGGCGGTAACCGACAGAATGATCACTTGGGTAACGGAAATCACCGCCCCGCCAATCTCAATCGGGTCGCCGCCAATCAGGTTGGGAAACGGTTTGTAATTGGGTTTCCAGATGATCATGGCCAGGGTTTGCAACAAGATTGACATGCCAATGGCGGTGATCAGTGGCGCCAGACGCGGGCTGTTGCGCAAGGGTCTGTAGGCAATTTTTTCTATTGTGAAGTTCAACGTGGCCGCGACCACGCAGGCAATCACCAGTGAGATCAGCAGCACCAGCCAGCCTGGTGCGCCCGGCATCGCATCGGTCATCCAGCCGATGATGGTCCAACTGGTCAACGCACCCACCATCAGCACTTCACCGTGGGCAAAGTTGATCAGGCCAATGATGCCGTACACCATGGTGTAGCCCAACGCTACCAAAGCGTACATGCTGCCCAACACCAGACCATTGATGATCTGTTGTATGAAGGTATCCATATTTATTTTTCTCCGATTCTTGGTCGGCTCTCACACCAACACAAAGGGTGATTGATGCACGCTGCAGCGCGGTTAACGCTTTATCGTACAAGCAATAAACCTGCCAGGCATTTGACCCTGCAGATGAGTGGACGTGATTGTAGTGAAGCCATAGGAGCCGTTAGCCGCCGGTTTGCCCGGGTTTACCCTGGCGGCCAGTGCATGATTAGCAAGCTTTATGGCACATCAATGTGCTTGATCATTGCGTTGTTTGAGCTGGCGCAATTTCTCGGCAATCTTGATCTCCAGCCCCCGATCTACCGGGCGATAAAAACCGGGTTCGGGCATGCCGTCGGGCAGGTAGCGTTCGCCTGCTGCAAAACCGCCCTCCTCGTCATGGGCATAACGATAGCCTTTGCCGTAGTCCAGCGCTTTCATCAACTGGGTCGGGGCGTTGCGCAGGTGCATGGGCACCGGGCGCGTGCCGTCTTGTTTGATGAAAGCTTTGGCTTGGTTGAAGGCTTTGTAGACCGCGTTGCTTTTGGGGGCCACGGCCAGATAGACCACGCATTCGGCCAGCGCCAGTTCGCCTTCTGGCGTGCCCAGGCGCTCATACACCTCGGCCGCATCCAGCGCCAGGCGCAACGCGCGCGGGTCGGCCAGGCCAATGTCTTCGCTGGCCATGCGGATCAGGCGGCGCGCCATGTACTTGGGGTCAGCACCGCCGTCGAGCATGCGCACCAGCCAATACAGTGCGGCATCGGGGTCTGATCCGCGCACACTTTTGTGCAAGGCACTGATGGTGTCGTAAAACTGTTCGCCGCCTTTGTCGTAGCGGCGCAGCTGCTGCCCCAGCACATTAAGCAGCCAGACATCGGTGATCTCGGTGCGCTGTTCCTGCTGCGCCGCCACGGTGAGCGTCTCCAGCGTGTTAAGCAGCCGGCGGGCATCCCCATCGGCATAGGCCACCAAACGCTCAACTGCTATATCTTCAATAGCTGGTAGCCCTTGTATTATCTGGGCTGAGGCCACTATTTGCTTTAAATCATCAGCCGTCAACGCCTGCAGCACGTAGACCGCAGCGCGCGACAGCAGCGCCGAGTTGACTTCAAACGACGGGTTCTCGGTGGTCGCACCCACAAAGGTGAACAAGCCGCTTTCCACATGCGGCAAAAACGCGTCTTGCTGGCTCTTGTTAAAGCGGTGTACCTCGTCCACGAACACCAGCGTTTGCCGCCCCTGGGCTTGCGCCAGCTGGGCACGTTCCACCGCTTCACGAATCTCTTTCACCCCGCCCAGCACCGCGCTGATGGTGATGAATTGCGCGACAAACGCGTCGGCCATCAGCCGGGCGATGGTGGTTTTGCCGGTACCCGGCGGCCCCCAAAAAATACAGCTGTGCGGCTGGCCGGATTCAAACGCCAGGCGCAGCGCCATGCCCTCACCCAACAGGTGCTGCTGACCCACCACCTGGTTCAGGGTTTTGGGGCGCAGGCGCTCGGCCAGAGGCTGGTGTTGCACCGTCACTGCTGGATCACATCCACCCCCGCCGGAGCCTTGAATTCGAAGGCGCTGGCGGGCAAGGCCGGGTTGGTTTGGAAGCCGTCAAAGCTGAGCACCGAGCGCTGGCCAAAGCTGTCCAGTATTTCGAGCACCTGCAGCACCACACCCGACTCTGCACCCACCGAAACCTTGAAGCCGACGCGCACCGCTTGCAGCTGGCCGTCTTTGGCCTTGGGGGTGGCCGTGACCCACTCCAAGCCGTCTTTGTTGGGTGCATCGGCCAGTACAAAGTCGGCCTGCAGGGCTTTGACATCGGCCGCCGAGGCAATCAACGCCGCCGGGGTGGAACCCAGCAGCGCCGCCTGCTTGCGCGCCGTCACCTGGTTCAAGTCCACGTCATACAACCACAGCGTCTGGCCATCGGCCACGATGGTCTGCACAAACGGTTTGACGTAGTCGAACCGGAAGCGGTTGGGCCGGGCAAATTCAAACGTGCCGCTGGAAGTTTTGACACGCAAGGCCTGGCCGTCTTTGGCAGGCGAGGTCACCACCTGGGTGAAATCGGCCTTGCCGGTGTTTGTCATCTTGACAAATTCTTCTAAGCTTTTAAGCCCTGTAGCCCAGGTATAATAAGGGCTAGTAGCTATAAAAATGATAGTAATAAAAAAGCGTTTCACAGCGTTCCTTTGGGTTCATTTGACACGGGCGATGTTGCATCTGCGAGGCCCACGAGCCCGCACTCAGTCATTGCGCGCGGGCACCAGAATCTCTCGCTGGCCGCTGCTGCTCATGGGGCTCACCAAACCGGCGTTTTCCATGTCTTCAACCAGACGCGCCGCCCGGTTGTAGCCGATCTTGAGGTGGCGCTGCACCAGCGAAATACTGGCCTTGCGGTTCTTGAGGACAATTTCAACCGCCTGGTCGTACAGCGGGTCTTTCTCACCACCACCTGCACCGCCCTCCCCCGAAGCCCCGTCTTCGCCATCGACCGTGCCGCCCTCCAGAATGCCTTCAATGTAGTTGGGTTCGCCCTGGCTTTTCAGGTAGGTGACCACGCGGTGCACTTCTTCGTCACTGACAAACGCGCCGTGCACCCGAATCGGCAGGCCGGTACCGCTGGGCATGTAGAGCATGTCGCCCATGCCCAAAAGCGCCTCAGCGCCCATCTGGTCCAGAATGGTGCGGCTGTCGATCTTGCTGCTGACCTGAAACGCAATGCGGGTGGGAATGTTGGCCTTGATCAGGCCGGTGATCACGTCCACACTGGGGCGCTGGGTGGCCAGAATCAAATGGATGCCGGCGGCGCGGGCTTTTTGCGCCAGCCGGGCAATGAGTTCTTCAATCTTCTTGCCCACCACCATCATCAGGTCAGCCAGCTCGTCAATCACCACCACAATGTGCGGCAAACGGTCGATGGGTTCCGGGCTTTCCGGGGTCAGGCTGAAGGGGTTGTAAATGAACTCGCCACGCGCCTTGGCCTCGTCCCACTTGGTGTTAAAGCCAGCCAGGTTGCGCACCCCCATTTTGCTCATGAGTTTGTAGCGTTTTTCCATTTCGGCCACGCACCAGGTCAGGCCGTTGGCGGCTTGGCGCATGTCGGTCACCACCGGACACAGCAGGTGCGGAATGCCTTCATACACCGACATTTCAAGCATCTTGGGGTCAATCATCAAGAGGCGCACGTCATGCGCTTCGGCCTTGTAGAGCAAGCTCAGAATCATGGCGTTGATGCCCACCGATTTGCCTGAGCCGGTGGTGCCGGCCACCAGCACGTGTGGCATCTTGGCCAGATCCGCCACCACCGGGTTGCCCACAATGTCTTTGCCCAGGCCCATGGTGAGTAAAGATTTGCCATCGTTATAAGTCTGCGATCCCAAGATTTCAGACAGCTTGATGGTTTGCCGCTTGGCATTGGGCAACTCCAGCGCCATGGTTGTTTTACCGGGAATGGTCTCCACCACGCGGATCGACACCAGGCTCAAACTGCGCGCCAGGTCTTTGGCAAGGCCAACAATTTGCGAGCCCTTGACCCCGGTGGCAGGTTCAATTTCATAACGGGTGATCACCGGCCCGGGTTGCGCCAGCACCACCGTCACGTCCACGCCGAAGTCTTTGAGCTTTTTCTCAATCATGCGGCTGGTCATCTCCAGCGTCTCGGGGGCTACCGTTTCCTGACGTGTCAGAGCCGAATCAAGCAAATCCACTTGTGGTAACTTGCTGTCTGGCAGGTCTTTAAACAGGGGTTTTTGGCGCTCTTTGACAACCCGGTCGCTGGGCGGTACTTCAATCAATACCGGCTCAATTACCACCGGCTTGGGTCGATGCACGGCCTTGTCCTGGCGCTCTTCCACCAGCACCTCGGCACGTTCTTTGGCCGCTTGCTGACCCAGAACCAAATCCTCTTGCAGCTCACGCTGCTCACGGCGGTTTTCAATCTTGCCAAACAGCCAGCCGCCCAAACGCTCGGCGAGCTGCGCCCAGGAAAAACAGAACACCATCGATGAGCCGATCACCCCCGCCACAATGGCCAACAAGCCCGAGCCGGTGAACCCCAGCCACTGCACCGCCAACGGCCCGACAAAGTAACCCAACACGCCTGCGCCATGGCCCGGCAAGCGCGCCTCATAGCTGTAAAAACGAGTCCATTCCAGCACCGCGCTGGCCACCACCAACATCACCAGTCCGAGCCAGAATTTGAGCCGTGGCAGATTCCAGCGCCCAGATGCCACAGGCACGCTGGGGCGCTGGCCGGCAGCCAGCATGTCATGCCCGCGCAACCAGCGCGCCAGTGCCGACAGCCACACCCGAACGGCTGCAGCCACGCACCACCACACCGAAAAACCCAGCAAAAAATAGCTGCCATCGGCCAGCCAGGCCCCCAGTAGCCCGGCATGGTTACGCACCGGCGCACCCGTGCCGGAGCTGGACCACGCTGCATCCTGCAAAGCAAAACTCGACAGCGCCAGCAACCACAGCCCCAAGCCAGCCAAACCAGCCAGCAAGGTCAACTCGTCTGCAAACCGGGCAATGCCAGAGCGCTGCAGCGGCATATCGCCCACTTTGGAAGCATTCAGGGTGTGAAGTGAATATGTCATGAATTTGAACCTTGTTCTGCCGTCTTAACGCATCAAGGCGCGGCGCTCAACCAGCTCCACCGCACCATCTTCATGGGTTTTAATGAAGCCCTGTTCTTCAAAATCGCGCATCACGCGGCTCACCATTTCACGCGATGCACCGACCATTTTTGCGATGTCTTGCCGTGTTATTTTTTCCGTGATCAAAAGTTGCTTGGAGCCTGCGGGTTTCGACATGCCCATCAACACCTTGGTGACCCGGCTGTACACATCCATCAAAGCCAAAGAGCCGATTTTTTCATCCGCTTTGCGCAAGCGTTGTGCCAGTCCCTTGATCACCGCCAAAGCCATCGCATGGTTTTCAGACAAACATCGGTTGAAATCCTGATGGTCTAACACCAACAAATCGCATTGCACTTCAGCCTGGACGTTGGCGGAATGACTTTTGCCGTCAATCAAGCTGAGCTCGCCCACGTAGTCCCCCGGCGCGATCATGTCCAGAATCACCTCGCGGGCACGGCGGTCGGTCATCACCACCCGGGCGCGCCCCGACAAAATCACGTACAGGGCGTGGCTTTTCTTGCCCTGTTCGACAATCAACTCACCGCGTTGTACCCGGCGTTTGGTCACAGCCCCAGCCAATTGGTTCATTTGATGGTCTGTCAAGGCTGCAAAAACAGGAACTCGCCGCAACAAATCATGGTTACTTACCGCTGCCATCAGATAATCACCTTTTTTAAACAAGCCATGACTTCCACTCCAACCGTTGCTATTTGATTCCCGGCTGTAAAGACCATGACTGTACACGGCCTATGCACCACCCCAGAAAGGACACCCCATGACCGCTACCAAACACGCCAAAGTTCTCATTCTTGGCTCCGGCCCCGCCGGCTACACCGCTGCCATTTATGCCGCGCGCGCCAACCTTAACCCGCTTTTGATCACCGGAATGGCTCAGGGCGGCCAGCTCATGACCACCACCGAGGTCGACAACTGGCCGGCCGACGTGGACGGCGTGCAAGGCCCTGACCTGATGCAGCGTTTTCTGGCGCATGCCGAACGCTTCAAGACCGAGATTGTGTTTGACCACATTGGCAAGGTTGACTTCTCCAAACGCCCCTTCACCTTGACCGGCGACAGCGGCACTTACACCTGCGACTCACTCATTCTGGCTACCGGCGCCTCGGCCAAATACCTCGGCCTGCCGTCTGAGGAGGCCTTCATGGGCCGTGGCGTGTCCGGCTGCGCCACCTGCGACGGCTTCTTTTACCGTGGCGATGTCGTCTGCGTCGTCGGTGGCGGCAACACAGCCGTGGAAGAAGCGCTGTATTTGTCCAACATTGCCAGCAAGGTGTACCTGATCCACCGCCGCGACAAGTTCCGTGCCGAACCTATCATGACTGACAAACTGATGGAAAAAGTGGCCAGTGGCAAGATCGAGCTGCGCACGTTCTGCGCCGTGGATGAAGTGCTGGGCGATGCCAGCGGTGTCACCGGGGTGCGTATCAAAAACCTGACCACCCAAGCCACCGAAGACCTGACGCTCAAAGGCTGCTTCATCGCCATTGGCCATGCCCCCAACACCGACATTTTCCAGGGCCAGCTGGACATGAGCGGCGGCTACATCATCACCCAAGGTGGTCAACAAGGTTTTGCCACGCAAACCAGCGTGCCCGGCATATTTGCGGCCGGTGATGTGCAAGACCACGTCTACCGCCAAGCCATCACCAGCGCGGGCACCGGTTGCATGGCCGCACTGGATGCACAGCGCTTTCTGGAACAGGAGTAAAGCGCCAGCCGCAAAGCAAAAGCCCGGGCTATAATGCCGGGCTTTGCTGCTTGCAACCCGTGAGGGACAAAGGCTGCAATCGGGTTACCGCCACCCTATTCTTGGCGAGGTGAGGCTTCATGCGTCAGCATGAGCCGTTTAAAAATATCGGAGTGTCCACATGGCACGCGTATGCGAAGTAACGGGCAAAGGCCCGATGGTGGGAAACAAGGTTTCTCACGCCAACAACCGAACCAAACGCCGGTTCCTGCCGAACCTGCAATACCGCCGTTTCTGGGTTGAGTCTGAAAACCGCTGGGTGCGTCTGCGCATCTCCAATGCCGGTCTGCGTTTGATCGACAAAAATGGCATTGATGCCGTGCTCGCAGATTTGCGCGCCCGTGGTCAAGCCTAATTCATCCACCAGACTAGAAAGAACATCATGGCAACCAAAGGCGGACGCGAAAAAATCAAGCTGGAATCCACGGCCGGTACCGGTCACTTCTACACCACCAGCAAAAACAAAAAGACCACACCTGAAAAGCTGCTGATCAAGAAATTTGATCCAAAAGCTCGCAAGCATGTGGACTACAAAGAAATGAAACTGAAGTAATTCAGTCTTTTTCCCAACAAAAAAGCCAGCTCATCGCTGGCTTTTTTGTGTATTTTTATAGCTACATGCGCTTATAAACCAAGGGCTACAGCCTTAAATTACCTAAAAATTTCAGGCTTGCGCGGCGCGCAGGCGCAATGAGAACTCTTGCAAAGCTGCAATACCACTGGCCTCGGCGCGGTGGCACCAGGCTTGCAGATCGGCCGCAAGCTGCTCGCGGGTGTGAGAGCGGTTGAGCCACATCTGGCGCAACTCTTCACGCATCACCACCATTTTGTCCAGCACCGGCGAGGCTGCCCGCGCCAGCGCCAGATGCTCCACCACGGCGGCGGGCACTTTGTCCACATCCCGATGCAGCCAACGCTGTGCCGCGCGGATCACCGCTGCGTCTGCGTGGCGCGCCTTGAGTGCCACCAATTCGTCATTGAACGCCTGGCGCATGCCCCGGGCATAACCGGCCATCAACTCATAGCGGTTTTGAATCAGGGCTTCAAGGGTTTGCTCGTCAGCCACCGGACGCACCGCCCCCAAAGCCAGGCGTGGCGGCGTTTTTTTGACATGCGCCAAACCAACCCGCTGCATGGCACTGATGTACATCCAGCCGATGTCAAATTCATAGGGCTTGACCGACAGCTTGGCCGAGGTGGGATAAGTGTGGTGGTTGTTGTGCAGCTCTTCGCCCGCAATCACAAGACCCCAGGGAGAGATGTTGGTGCTGGCATCGGGCACTTCAAAATTGCGGTAGCCCCAGTAATGCGCGCCACCGTTGATGATGCCTGCCGCCATCACCGGTGTCCAGGCCATTTGCACCGCCCACACCGTCAAGCCCAACGCGCCAAACAAGGCCACATCCATCAACAACATCAGCGCCACACCGGCAAAAGAATAGCGGGTGTAGAGGTGACGTTCGATCCAGTCACTGGGCGTGCCATGGCCAAAGCGCGCCAGCGTTTCGGGGTTGCGCGCCTCTTTGCGGTACAGCTCATAGCCTTGCAACAGCACGGTTTGGATGCCATACACATGCGGACTGTGCGGGTCATCGGGCTGCTCGCATTTGGCGTGGTGCTTGCGGTGAATGGAAGCCCATTCCTTGGTCACCTGGCCGGTGGTGAGCCACAGCCAAAAGCGAAAGAAATGGGAGGCCACAGGGTGCAAGTCCAGCGCCCGGTGCGCCTGGTGGCGGTGCAAAAAAATGGTGACGCTGATCATGGTCACATGGGTCATCACCAAGGTAAACAGCACCAGCTGCCAAGCGCTCAAGTTCCACAGGCCATGAGCGGCCCAGTCCAACCCATCTTTCATTTGCTTTGTCTCTCTCGTTGGTTTAGGGATGTTTTGCTGCGGTTAACTTCGCTGCCAGACGGCGGCAAAGAAGCCGTCAGTGTGGTGTCGATGCGGCCACAAGCGCAAGTAACGCTGGGCGTTGTCACCACCACTGCACAGGTCTGCAGCGTGCTCGACTTTAAGCCCGGCCAGCACTTCGCCCACATTCAGTGCTGCAAAGTCCTTATTGGCATCAGAAAATGCCTGGGCAATGGCCTCGTTTTCCTGCGGCAAGACGCTGCAGGTGGCATACACCAAACGCCCGCCTGGTTTCACCAAGCGCGCGGCGCTCTGCAAAATGGCCGCCTGAAGCGTGGCCATTTCTTGAACAGCCTGCAAGCTTTGCCGCCATTTCAGATCAGGGTTGCGGCGCAGCGTGCCCATGCCAGTGCAAGGCGCATCCACCAGCACGCGGTCGATCTTGCCTGCCAGGCGTTTCACACGGTCATCGCGCTCGTGCGCAATCGCCGCCGGATGCACATTGCTCAGCCCACTGCGCGCCAGACGTGACTTGAACGCATCGAGCCGACCGGCCGAGGTATCAAAGGCATACAAGCGCCCGGTGGAACGCATAGCGGCTCCAATGGCCAGCGTTTTGCCCCCCGCACCAGCGCAAAAATCCACCACCATTTCGCCGCGTTTGGCATCGAGCAGCATGGCCAGCAGTTGCGAGCCTTCGTCTTGCACCTCAAAATCGCCCCGCTTGAAGGCTTCCATTTTGTTCAGCGCGGGCTTGCCAGCAATGCGCAAGCCCCAGGGTGAATAAGGGGTTGGCAAGGCCTTGATGCCCAAACCAGCCAATTCTTTTTGTACATCCGCGCGCTTGGCCTTGAAGGTGTTGACGCGCAAGTCCAGACCCGCGCCCTGGTTGAAGCTCTCCACCAAAGGCCAGAACTCGTCCCCCAGCTGGTCTTTGAGCGGCTGCACCAACCATTCGGGCAGGTTGTGACGATGGCGCTCCATCAGGTCTTCAGGTTTGATTTTTTCACACTGATCGAGCCAGTTGACTTCCTGGTCGGTCAGGGCACTGCGCAAAAAGTCACCCGGGCCATAAAAGCCAAGAATGGCCAGGCGACGCTCTTTGGGGCCGCTGCCCGACGGTGCAAAGTGGTCAAACAGGTTTTTCTTGCGCAGCACGGTGTACACCGTCTCGGCCATGGTGGCACGTTCACGAGGCCCGAAGCCACGGTGATCACGGAAGAACCGCGACACAATGGCATCCGCCGGGTGGTCAAATTTAAGGGTCAGCCGCACCAGTTCAGCGCAGGCTTCCAGAAGGGCTTTTGGATGCATAGCCGTTGATTGTCCCACGGGAACTTTACGCATCTTCACCATTCTGAACATCTGCCGCAGCCTTGAAGCTGCACAATCTGCCCATGGACTTGTTGCCTTGCCCCACCCATCCGTCGCCCATGACCTGCACACACGCCCCATCTCTAACGCCCATCTCCTTGCCTTTGCGCGCCAGCGCGCTGGTCATGGCTTTGAGCTTGTTGCTCAGCGGCTGTGCCAGCCTGTATGCCACCGACTCTGACACCGATCCCGCGGGCGCACAGTCCGCTTCAGCCGTCAGCCTGAGCACCTGGTGGCAAGACTTTCACGACCCCTTGCTGGCCGAATTGATCCAGCAAGCCCTGCTGGCCAACCCCAACATCACCGCAGCCCAAGCTGCCCTGCAACAAGCCCGCGCCCTGCGCGATGTGAAACTGGCCGCCACACGACCGCAGGTCACGGTGTCTGGCTCGGTGCAACGCAACAAATCTGAAAATTCCCCCTCCAGCATTGGTTACAGCAGCGGCCTGGATGCCAGTTGGGAACTGGACGTGTTTGGTGCCAAACGAGACGCTGTCGCCAACAGCGAGGCTGATTTGACCGCTGCCCGCGCCAACCTGCGTGATGTGCAACTGAGCATGACGGCCGAAGTGGCGCTGGCCTACATCCAGTTGCGCGGCCTGCAAGAGCAACTGACACTGGCGCAACACAACCTCGCCAGCCAGCTTGAGACCCTGCAACTCACCCAGTGGCGCACCCAGGCCGGTCTGGTAACTTCGCTAGAAGTGGCGCAGGCGCAGACTGCCGCATCGCAAACTGCGGCGCAAATTCCGTCGTTAGAAAACAGCCAGGCCACCGCCCGGCACAGTCTGGCCGTACTCACCGGCCAGCAACCCACCGAACTCGATGCCATCCTCGCCACCGCAGCCCCTATTCCACGGGTGACAGATGCCGTGGCCGAGGTGATTTCGGCCAACAGTTTGCGCCAGCGACCCGACGTACGGGCGGCGGAAGCCCGCATCACCGCTGCCCTGGCCGCTGTGGATGCAGCACAGGCCGCACGCAAACCCAATTTCAGGCTCGGCGGCTCCCTGGGTTTGAGCGCCCTCACCCTGGCCGGCTTGAGCAGCGGCGCAACACTCGCCACCCAGGTGCTGGGCAGCGTGTCGATCCCCGTGCTTGACGGTGGGGCACTGCGGGCGCAGGTGCGCGTGCAACAAGCGGCCTTGGCGCAAACCCGCGCCAATTACCAAAATACGGTGCTGACGGCGCTCAAGGAAGTGGAAGATGCCCTGATCTCCCTGCGCAACAACCGCACCCGTCTGGGCCACTTGCAGCAAGCCGCTACAGCGGCCCTGCAGGCCGACCTGCTGGCACAAGACCGCTACAGCAGTGGCTTGATTGACTTCCAGACGGTGTTGCAAACCCAGCGCACGGTCTTGAACGCCCAGGACAGTCTGGCCAGCTTGCAAGCACAGCTTGGCAGCGACCATGTGCGCCTGGTCAAAGCCATGGGCGGAGGCTGGCAATGAACGCCAGCGGCCAACTCAAACACCGTTGACTTGACCCACGTCTGCCATCTTTTTTGTCTTACATCACGCTGGATTATTTTTTCATGAGCACTGACATCAGCCCACCCAATGAATTGCAAACGCTGCTGCAACTGCCTGCCAAACTGCCTTGGTGGCGCCGAAAGACGCTTTGGGCAACTCTTATTTTGCTAGCTGCCAGCGCAGGTGGTTATTACGCATGGAGCCAAAACAAGCTAAAAAATGCAGCCCCGGTGTATGTCACAGAAGTCACCTCCAAAGGCAACCTGACGCTGACCGTAACGGCCAACGGAACGCTACAACCCACCCGCTCGGTCAACATTGGCAGCGAGCTCTCTGGCACCGTACGCCGGGTGCTGGTGGACGTGAACGACCGCGTCAAAAGAGGACAGGTGCTGGTGGTACTCGACACCGACAAACTCGGCGACCAGGTGACGCGTTCACGCGCCGCACTGGCCAGTGCCAACGCCCAATTGGCGCAAGCCTTGGCCACCGTCAAGGAAAGCAGCGCCAGCTTGGCACGGCTGGAGGACGTGGCCAAGCGCTCTGGCGGCAAAGTACCCTCCAAAACCGAGCTTGATGCGGGCCGTGCCACCTCTGAGCGTGCGCTGGCCGCAGAACTCAGCGCCCGTGCCAATGTGGAATCCGCCCGCGCCAGCCTAGCCACCGATGAAACCAACCTGGCCAAAGCGTCGATTCGCTCCCCCATCGACGGCGTGGTACTGACCCGCAGCGTCGACCCCGGCAACGCAGTGGCTGCCTCGCTGCAGGCGGTGACCCTGTTCACCGTGGCAGAAGACCTGCGCCAGATGCGCCTGCAGGTCAATGTGGACGAAGCCGACGTGGGCCGTATTCAGATCGGTCAAAAGGCCAGCTTCACCGTCAGTTCTTTTCCTGGGCGGCGCTTTCCGGCAACCATCACCCGCGTGGCTTTTGGCAGCACCATCACCGACAACGTGGTCACCTACCAAACCCTGCTCAACGTCACAAATGACGACCTGAGCCTGCGCCCGGGCATGACTGCGACCAGCAGCATCATTGCCGTGGAGCGTCAAGACGTGCTGCTGGTGCCCAACACCGCGCTGCGCTTTTCGCCCCAGTCGGGTGAGGCCGCCAAAGCCAAGCGCGGCGACATCATGGCCAGCGTGATGCCGCGCATGCCCCGTGCTGCCAAAAAAGTCAGCGGCGGCGTGGCTCAACAGGTCTGGGTGCTGCGCGACGGCGCACCCGTGGCGGTCAGCGTCACGCCCGGCATCAGTGACGGGCGCATGACCGAAATCACCACGGGCGACCTGGCTGAGGGCATGGCGGTCATCACCGACCAACGCGCTGCCAACTCCCCCAACTCGGCCAGCGGAGCCAAAAAACCATGAGCACACCGGCGCTGATTGAATTGCAGGCCGTGACCAAAATCTACGGCCAGGGCAGTACCGCGTTTCAGGCCTTGCATGGAGTCGATCTGACTATCCAGGTCGGTGAGTTTGTGGCCATCATGGGCCCCAGCGGCTCGGGCAAATCCACCGCCATGAACACGCTCGGTTTGCTTGACACCCCCAGCTCCGGGGCTTATTTGTTTAACGGTATCCACGTGGAGCGTCTCAGCCGCGACCAACGTGCCTTGCTGCGGCGTCGCTTTTTGGGCTTTGTCTTCCAGGGTTTTAACCTGCTGGCGCGCACCAGCGCCCAGGAAAATGTCGAACTGCCGCTGCTGTACCGGGGCGAGCCTGCCAAAAAGCGTCATGTGGCAGCCCAAAAAGCGCTGGCCTCGGTCGGTCTGGCCGGCTGGGAACACCACACCCCGGCCGAACTCTCGGGTGGGCAGCAACAGCGCGTGGCGATTGCCCGCGCCATCGTCACCGAGCCCGCCGTGCTGCTGGCTGACGAGCCCACCGGAAACCTGGACACCCACCGCAGCCTGGAGATCATGGAACTGCTCTGGAAGCTAAACGTTGACCACGGCATCACCGTGCTGATGGTCACCCACGAGGCCGACATGGCCGCTTACGCCAAGCGCATCGTGCATTTTGTCGATGGTGTGGTCGACAGCGACACGCTCAACCCGCACCCCACGGCGCTGCTGCAACACGCCACTGCGCTGGAGGCCGCCTGACATGTGGCTCAGTACCCTGCTGCTGGCCATGCGCTC
>MNXW01000098.1 GCA_001871515.1 Comamonadaceae bacterium CG2_30_57_122 | reverse complement strand
CGGTAGAGGGGTTGAAAAAACTCAAACCGTCTCCGTTGGGTGTCACAGCCGATGCCAGCCTGATCGGCCAGGCCAACTACGAAGAACACATGGAGCAGCTGCGTGATTGCGACCTGATCATCGAAGCCATTGCCGAGCGCATGGACTGGAAGCTTGATCTGTACAAAAAAATCGCCCCGTTTGTGGCCCCGCACGCCATCGTGGCCTCCAACACCTCGGGTCTGTCGATCACCAAACTCAGTGAGGTGCTGCCTGAAGAAATCAAACCCCGTTTCTGCGGCATCCACTTCTTCAACCCACCGCGCTACATGCTGCTGGTGGAGCTGATCAACACCCCCACCACCGAGCCGCACATTCTGGACAAGCTCGAAGCTTTTGTCACCAGCAACCTGGGCAAAGGTGTGGTGCGTGCCAAAGACACACCCAACTTCATTGCCAACCGGGTTGGCATCGCCGGCATGCTGGCGACCATGAAAGAGGTGGAAAACTTTGGCCTGAGCGTTGATGTGGTTGATGATTTAACGGGCAAAAAATTGGGTCGCGCCAGCTCCGGCACCTTCCGCACGGCCGACGTGGTGGGTCTCGACACCATGGCGCATGTGATCAAGACCCTGCAAGACACGCTGAGTCCCGACACCGACCCGTTTTATGGCAGCTTTGCCACGCCTGAAGTGCTCAAGACCCTGCTGGAAATGGGCAACCTGGGGCAAAAAACCAAGGCTGGTTTCTTTAAAAAGGTCGGGCGCGACATCATGCGTTTTGACCTGGCAGGCAAAGACTACGTGCCCGCCGGTCAAAAGGCCGACGAGGTCTACACCCGCATGCTGAAAAAGCCCGCCGCCGAGCGCCTGCAATTGCTGCGCAACGCAGAAGGTGCAGAAGGCCAGTTTCTGTGGGCGATTTTGCGCAACGCTTTCCACTACGCCGCCGTACACCTGGGCACGATTGCCGACAACGCGCGTGACGTGGACTTTTGCATGCGTTGGGGCTTTGGCATGAAGCAGGGCCCGTTTGAGCTCTGGCAAGAAGCTGGTTGGCTCACCGTGGCCAACATGGTCAAAGAAGACATTGATGCCGGCAAAGCCCTGTGCAGCGCACCGCTGCCAGACTGGGTCTTTAAAGGCCCGGTGGCGGATGCCGGTGGCGTGCACACACCGCAAGGCTCCTGGAACCCCACCGCCGGTCAATTCATGCCGGTGCGCAGTTTGCCGGTGTACGCCCGCCAGCACTTCCCGGAAAGCGTGCTGGGTGCCAACGCACCCTGTGCAGCCACGGCTGGCATCACGCTGCATGAAGACGATGCCATCCGCCTGTGGACACTGGACGACGACGTGTCTGGCCCCTGCGGTAGCGTGGTCATTGCCAGCATCAAGACCAAGATGCATGCGATTGGCCCGGACGTGATCGAAGGCCTGCTGCAAGGTCTGGCGCTGGCCGAGGACAAGTACAAAGGCTTGGTGATCTGGAGCAACGACGAGATGTTCTCTGCCGGGGCCGACTTGCAAGCCATGCTGCCGGCCTTCATGATGGGCGGGGTCAAGGCGATTGCCGGAGCCGAGCTG
The DNA here is from genome assembly GCA_001871515.1 of Comamonadaceae bacterium CG2_30_57_122. Classification (GTDB taxonomy): domain Bacteria; phylum Pseudomonadota; class Gammaproteobacteria; order Burkholderiales; family Burkholderiaceae_C; genus Rhodoferax. Next base: position 3,238 of record MNXW01000098.1, on the reverse strand, counting down.
GAGATGCAGCAAGCCATGCTGAAACTGCGCTACGCCAATGTGCCGGTGGTGTCTGCGGTGCGCGGCCTGGCATTGGGTGGCGGCTGCGAGCTGGCAGCCTACAGCGCCCGCCGCGTGGTGGCCATGGAAAGCTACATGGGTCTGGTGGAAGTGGGTGTGGGCTTGGTGCCCGGTGGTGGTGGCTTGGCTTACCTTGCCCGGCGTGCCGCTGAAAACGCCGCCAGTTCCACCGGCAAAGACCTGTTGCCGTTTTTGACCGAAGGCTTCACCGCAGCGGCCATGGCCAAAGTGGGCACCAGCGCTTTGGAGTCAAGGAAACTTGGCTATCTTTTGGATAGCGATGTGATCGTGCCGCACAAAGATGAGTTGCTGTTTGTCGCCATCAACGAAGCCCGCGCCATGTTCGACAGTGGTTACCGTGCGCCTCTCCAACGCAGCTTCCCGGTGGCGGGTCGCAGCGGCCTGGCCACCATCAAGGGCACGTTGGTCAACATGCGCGACGGCGGCTTCATCAGTGCTTATGACTACTTCATCGGTTGCCAGATCGCCTGGGTGATGTGCGGTGGCGATGTCGATGCCGGTAGCTTGGTGGATGAAGCGTACCTGATGACCCTGGAGCGCAAAGCCTTTGGCGAGTTGCTGGGCAACCCCAAAACGCAGGAACGCATCATGGGCATGATGTCCACCGGCAAGCCGGTGCGCAACTGACATGACGCAAGCTGCCGTTAATTTGCCGCCCAACCGTTTGGGTCGTGCCATGCTGCGTCTGCAACGCGTGCCTGGCTTTGCCCGGGGCTGGGCACGTAACCTGGTGTTGCGCCGGGCGGTGCCGTTCACCGGCACGGCCGGGCTCGACTTTGTGCAGATGACCCCGCAGCGGGTGGAAATTGCGGTGGCCAACCGCCGCCGCGTGCAAAACCACATCCATGGTGTGCATGCTGCCGCCATGACCCTGGTGGCCGAAACCGCCACCGGCATGGTGGTGGGGCTGAACGTGCGCGACGACTGTCTGCCACTGGCCAAAGCGCTCAAGGTGGTCTTCAAAAAACGCGCCCAGGGTTCGTTGCGTGCGGTGGCGGTGCTCAGTGATGCGCAGCGCACGCTGATGCAGCAAACCGACAAAGGCGAAGTCTCGGTGGCGGTGCAAGTCAGTGACGAGTCCGGCGCACAGCCGATTGAATGTGAATTTATCTGGGCCTGGATTCCATCCGCCCCGCGCCAAGCGCAGCCCAAAACTCTTTAAGGATCCAACATGAAACAAGTTCAAGACGCTTACATCGTTGCTGCCACACGCAGCCCCATTGGCAAATCAGGCCGTGGGTTCTTTCGCAACACCCGCCCGGACGACCTGCTGGTCAAGGTGCTGCAGTCAGCGCTGGCGCAAGCGCCGGGTCTGGACCCGCAAGCGATAGAAGACATCATTTGCGGCTGTGCCATGCCCGAAGGCCAGCAAGGCCTGAACATTGCCCGCACCGCCGCCGTGCTGGCAGGCTTTCCCACCCGCGTGGGTGGGGTCACCGTGAACCGCTTTTGTGCCTCGGGCGTGACTGCCATTCAAATGGCAGCCGACCGCATCCGCGTCGGCGAGGCCGACGTGATGATCGCGGCCGGTGTAGAGAGCATGAGCATGGTGCCCATGGGTGGCAACGCACCCTCGTTCTCGCCCATGATGTTTGAGCACGACGAAAACGTCGGCATTGCCTACGGCATGGGCCTGACGGCTGAAAAAGTCGCCACCCAGTGGAAGGTCAGCCGCGAGGCACAAGACGCGTTTGCGTTGCAGTCGCACCAGCGCGCGCTGGCGGCGCAAGCGGCGGGTTATTTCAGCGCTGAAACCACACCGATTGAGGTGACCGACCGCGCGCCGAACCTGGCCACCGGCGAAGTCTTAGAGAAAAAACGCGTGGTCACCACCGACGAAGGTGCGCGCCCCGAAACCAGTCTGGAAGGCCTGGCCAGGCTCAAATCACCGTTTTCTGCGCGTGGCTCGGTCACCGCAGGCAACAGCTCGCAAACCTCGGATGGCGCTGGTGCTCTGATTCTGGTCAGCGAAAAAGCGCTCAAGCAATTCGGCCTGAAGCCACTGGCGCGCTTTGTGAGTTTTGCCGCCAAGGGCGTGCCACCGCAGTACATGGGCATTGGCCCGATCGAGGCGATTCCCGCCGCGCTGAAAAATGGCGGTTTGACGCTGGACCAACTCGACTGGATTGAGCTCAACGAAGCCTTTGCCGCGCAAAGCCTGGCCGTCATCAACACCCTGGGGCTTGACACCGCCAAGGTGAATCCGATGGGCGGCGCGATTGCCCTGGGTCACCCACTGGGGGCCACCGGTGCGATTCGTGCCGCCACCGTGATCCACGGCCTGCAACGCACCCAGGGCAAATACGGCATGGTGACGATGTGCATTGGCATGGGGCAGGGCGCTGCCGGCATTTTTGAACGCGTCTGATACGTTAACGTGAAACAACGCTCACAGCCGACAAGAATGGCGTGTCGTAGGGCCGACTTCAGTCGGCCATGGCGGGTTGAAACCCGCCCTACGCAGGGCACGCATGTTTCATGCTTTGGGGTATCCTTGTTGCACATGGACGTTAGTGCAGTGTTGCACGCTATCCGGCACTTAAAACCGTGTCTTTTTGCCCCTGGCGTTGTTGCAAATCTGCGCGATACTTACGGGTGTCGCTGTGGTTTGCGCCTAGCCAGAGCCAAAAATCCATCGGTTTTAAATTTGCTGTCAAGCGTTCAGCACTGCACTAGTCTTGTGTCACCGGTGGGTCAGCCTGCCGGTGCAGCCTCTTTAAAATCCTGGCTCTTGCCGGGATTTTGTTTTTTTATTCCATTTCCAAATCATTTGTGTCGAGGCGCGAAGCCGCAGACAGTGCTGTTGCACGGCAAGGCAATGCAACAACGACACGGATGATTTGGAAATGGAATGACAACCAGGAATTTTCATGACCGATCTATTGCTAGATACCACCGAGCGGGTGCTGACCATCACCTTCAACCGGGTGGACAAAAAGAACTCGTTCACCGCTGACATGTACGCAGCGCTGGCCGATGCGTTCACCCAGGCGCAAAGTGACGACGCGGTTCGCGTGGTGGTGATCCAAGGCCATGAAACCGTGTTCAGCGCGGGCAACGACATTGCCGACTTTTTAAAAGCTCCGCCGGTGTCACCCGACGTGCCGGTGTTTCGCTTCATGCGTGCCATCAGCAGCTTCACCAAGCCGATTGTGGC
>MNXW01000118.1 GCA_001871515.1 Comamonadaceae bacterium CG2_30_57_122 | reverse complement strand
CCACGGCACTGAGCAGCGCCGCCAGCAGCGCCACCAGGTTCAGAAACTTCTCAGCCCGATCGAGCGTGGTGCCCAGCTCAGGGCGGCCACCCTGCAGCGCCTCGACGCGCGTGCCGCGCACCGCGTGCGACAGCACCTGCGCCTCGGCCCAATCGACAAAGGCTTGCACCGACTGATCGCTCCCCGCCACGGCCTGGCGGTAGCGCAGGCGGCTGGCGGGTTGCACCAAACCGGTGGCGGCGATGTCGCCCATATTCATCATCACCCGCGGTGAGAAGTTCATGAAACCCGCACCCCGGTCGGGTTCGTTGACCAACACCCGCGCGATGCGCAGGCTGCTGTCGCCCAGCAGCAGCGCGTCGCCTACCTGCAAATTCAGCGCTTCCAAAACCGCCGCTTCAACCCAGACTTGGCCGGGCGGTGGCGCGGCGCGCACGGTGGTCACGGCGGCGTTCGGTGCGGCGCTCAGACTCAAGCGCAGGTTGCCGCGCAACGGGTAACCGGCTTCAACTGCTTTGAGCGCCACCAGCTTGATCTGCCCACCCTGCGCGTCAGTCGCGCGCGCCATGGTCGGAAAGCTGAGGTTTTGCGCCTGCTGCAAACCCAGCGTGCGAGCCTGTTCGATGAAGGCCGCAGGGATAGGGTTGTCGCTGACCACCACCGCGTCGCCACCGAGCAGCTGGCGCGCGTCGCGCTGCAAGCCGCCTTTGAGGCGGTCGGCAAAAAACCCCACCGCCGTGAGCGCCGCCACCGCCAGCGTCACCGCCACCATCAAGAGTCGCAATTCACCGGCACGCAGGTCACGCGTCAAGCTGCGCCAGCCCAGTTTGAGGAAAGAGATTTTCATGTGGGGACGATACCGTAGTTGGCCAAGGCCAAGTCAGCATGCGGGAATTGGTGGGTAAATATTGGTGGGGCAACGTGTTGGCGAGTGTTGGCGAGTGAGCGCGATGCCAAGGTTGGCTTCGCGGCTGTCCCCCGGCTCTTTGGGCCTCTTCCTTGATGCCGCTGCGCCACCCATGGCATCACACTCGGCGGCACGCGGTTTCAGTCTGCGGGCATCGGACACCGAATACCACCACCGCATGAAAGATCAGGCGTTTGGGGTACTCAGCGTAGCGGCATCAAATAGGAGGCAGCAGGCCGGGGGACAGCCGCGGAGCTGAGTACCCCTAACGCCTGATCCACCCGAACCGCTGAACGAAACCTATCAAACTGTCACTGGTCTGGATGCGTGCTCTGCAGAAGAAAACTGATCAAGCTGCAGCGTCAACCGCTCCACCCCGCTGTAGCAAAGAAAGCGTTTGTTGGTGGCCCGGCCGATGGCGCACAGCCCCAGGCGCTGCGCCACATCCAGCCCCATCTCGGTGATGCCGCTGCGCGAGACGACGATGGGCACACCCATTTGCGCCGACTTGATGACCATCTCGCTGGTGAGCCGGCCGGTGGTGTAAAACACCTTGTCTGCGCCAGTCATGGGGGTGTCATCATGCATCCACATCCAACCCGCAATGGTGTCGAGCGCATTGTGGCGGCCCACGTCTTCAATAAACACCAACATGTCAGCGCCTTTAAACAGCGCGCAGCCATGCACCGAGCCTGATGATTTGTAGGTGGTTTCCTGCAAGCGAATGGCATTGACAATGCCGTACAGCTCGGTTTGCGTCAGGGACGCCGCTGGCAATTGGATACTGTCTACCTCGGCCATCAGGTCGCCAAACACGCTGCCCTGGCCGCAGCCGGTGGTCACCACCCGCTTGGCGGTACGAGCCTCAATGTCGGAGATGCCTTGGCGGGTTTTGACCGCAACCGCACCCACTTCCCAATCGACGGTGATCGAATCTACCTCGTCAACAGCGCTCACCAAGCGCTGGTTGCGCAGGAAACCCAGCACCAGCAGCTCGGGGTGTGCGCCCAGCGTCATCAGCGTGACCAACTCGCGCTTGTCCACGTAGACGGTGAGCGCACGTTCAGCGGGAATGGAAACCGTGTCAACGCAGCCGAGCTCATTGACGACGCTCACCTCACGCGTCAGCGGCGCGTGAGCCTGGGTCAGACGGGGCCGCAACGTGCTTACGGCTTCTTCGCAGCTGCTACAGAAGCAGGAGCTGCCGGCGCTTGTACAACGGGGGCTACAGCCACATTTGGCGTGTAAACAAAGGGGCCTGGGTCAGCGCATGCACCTGACGGTGCTGCCGCTTTGTCAGTCGCTTTCTTGTATTGGGCTACCACTTGATCCTGCACCTTGCACAATTTGAAGGCGTTGACTTTGCCCGTCCAAGCGGTCTTGGCAGCGGTCTCGGCGGCCTTGGCCTTGGCTTCGTCAGACGGTGCGGGCAATTTGGCCAGCGCAGCAGATGCCACACAAGCCAACGCGGTGGTCAAGCAAAGGGTTTTCAGGGATGCATTCATCGACGTGTCTCCAATCTCGTTAAACCTGAACCGGCTTGCCCGCAGGCTGTGCCGAGGGTGTCCGCTGCGCGGGAATTCGACCCGCTTTGATGTCATCAAACCAAAGCTTGTGGTGCTGCTCGGCCCAGGTTTCATCGACATAACCGGTGCGCATGCCCTCGAGTGCACCTTTGGTTCCAAGGGAACCCAGGTAAATGTGCCCCATCATCATCACCATCATCAACAAGGTGGCAACCGAATGCACCATGTGCGCGATTTGCATAGTGCTGCGGTCATAACTCAAACCAGGCAACAACTTGTCCATGGCCAGACCGGAAACAACCACCGTCAACCCCAGCGCAAACACGCCAACCCAGAACACCACTTTTTCGCCCGCGTTGTAACGTGCCGAGTCAACTTCATGACCAGAAAAAATACCGCCGCCTTTGAGCAACCAGGTCAGGTCGCCTTTGGCAGGCATGTTGTCGCGCATGAAGGTCACGATCACCACCAGCAGCGACACTGCAAACAGCGGGCCTGCAAAGTTGTGCGCATTTTTGAGCGCGTAGGACAGCCAGCCAAACAAGGTGGTGCCGATGACGGGCAGCAAGAAAAACTTGCCAAATGCCATCACCACACCAGACACCGCCAAAGTCAGAAAAGCCGCCACATTGGCCCAATGGGCTGAGCGCTCAAAGGCTGAAAAGCGCTCAATCAATCGCCCTGTAGGTTCTTCTTTGACCTTCATCGGACCGATTTTGAAGTGAAACAAAGCAATGGCACCCAACACAATCAGCAACAAAGAGCCACCGTAGGGAATCAGCCAGTTGTTACGCACCTGCCGCCAGGCTTCACCGGCATTGGTCACGCGGGAACCGGGGTACTGCACAAAGGGTTGAATCAACACACCGGCCTCAGGCGCCTGGGATTTGGGCAAGCTGCTGAAACCAGCCACGCCCGAACCCACTTGCCGCCACATGGGCGCGTTGTTGCCAGGCTGCACCCGGGCACGCTCGCCATTGGTTTGGGTGGCGTAACCGGGGTCAGCGCTGGCGTCGGGTTTGACGTCGGCAATGTTCATGCTCTGAATGCCCGGCATCGCGGACGCCGGTGCAGATTCAGCTGCCGGTGCGGTTTGCGCCCAGGCACTGGCACTGCACAGCAGCAAGGCGGCAAGCAGCGCAGAGGCATTTGTAAAGGCTGTTTTCATGTGGCCTCCGGCTTAGTTCATGCGGGTGTAGTCGTTTTGACCGTACTGGCTTCGCGCCTTTTGGTGCGACTCCCAACTGGCTTTGTCGCCCTGCTTCCAGTCAGAATTGACAAACGCCTTGCCAGTGCCAGCATAAGCGGGCGCGTCGTGCTTGTTGGTTTGCAGCTCTTGCGGCTTGTCACCACAGGCGCTCAGAACGGCTGCGAAAGAAATAACGAAGAGAGTGCGCTTCATTGCTGACCCCCTTGCTGTACTTGCTTGCCGTATTGATTGCCCTGCCCATCCTGAGCGCCTTGACCATGTGACCCCGGCTCCTTGTTGCCATAAGCCGTACCCCAGCCCCAAGCTTCTGCGCCCTTTTTCTGACGCGTCATGACGCGGGTTCTGAAAATGTCGGCTACCACGTCGCCATCACCGGCGAGCAGCGCTTTGGTTGAACACATTTCGGCGCAGGCGGGCAGTTTGCCTTCGGCCAGGCGGTTGCGGCCATATTTTTCAAACTCGGCCTGGCTGCCGTTTTCTTCCGGGCCACCGGCGCAGAAG
>MNXW01000201.1 GCA_001871515.1 Comamonadaceae bacterium CG2_30_57_122 | reverse complement strand
TTCATGCGACTATTTTATATATCAATATCAAATAGTCGCGACTATTGTTCAAAGTGATAACTTAAAGTCGAAAAAAGCACTTGCAAGAATCCATTGAGGACAGAGCTGGCTCACTTCGTGTAGCTACGGTCTGTCCCGCAAGGTGGGCATCCAACATCCGACAATTAACGTGAAACAACACCCACAGCCAACAAGAATGGCGTGTCGTAGGGCCGACTTCAGTCGGCCATGGCGGGTTGAAACCCTTCCCTACGCAGGGCACGCGTGTTTCATACTTTGGGGTGTCCTTGTGGAACATGGACGTTAGCAGAGCTAAGGGCTTGTTCATGAACAAGCCCTTAGCCGCACGTTTTGCGCCTAGCACTGCATCTCAAATCTGGCTGTCAAAATGTACAACTCATTACTTTACGAGCCCTAAGGAGGGTAGGTTCAAGGGTGGTACATTTCGCACGCTGAGCCAGGATGGCATCGTGAAGGTGCTGACTGGCTTAACCAGTATTGACGAAGTGCGTGCCAACACCAATGGATAACCCCACCCCCACCACCAACCACCCCTACCAAGCGCTCACCCCCGATGTGGTTCTGGACGCACTGGCCAGCGTGCAGTTGTATGGCGACGGCCGCCAAATGGCTCTGAGCTCTTATGAAAACCGGGTCTACCAGGCGCACCTGGAAGACGGTGCGGTGGTAGTGGCCAAGTTTTACCGCCCCGGGCGCTGGAGTACGGCGCAGATTCTGGAAGAGCATGCGTTCTCACAAGAACTGACCGACGCTGAAATCCCGGTGGTGGGGCCTTTGACCCTGAACGGCAGCACGCTCAACAGCTTTGGCGGCTTTGCCTTCAGCGTCAGCCCGTGGCGCGGCGGCCGCCTGCCTGAGCTTGACGACGCCGAGGTGCTGGAGTGGATTGGCCGCTTTCTGGCGCGCATTCACACCGTGGGGGCCGCCCAGGCCTTTGTGAACCGGCCCACGCTTGACCTGCAAAGTTTTGCCATCGACAGCCGCGAGTGGCTGCTGGCCCACGACAAGATCCCGCTGGACGTGCAATCCACCTGGGAGAAGATGTCGCAAAATGCTATTGATTTGATAGCTGCTTGCGCTTGTTTATCCAGCGCTACAAGCTCAAAAAGCTTAAGAAATTCAGATAGCGGCAACCAGCACACGTCTGACAATACCGAAGCCATGGCTGGCGTAGGCGCGGACTCGAACCCATGTTCGGGCTTTGGCTCTTACCCGAACGCGAACGCAGACGCCTATGCAGAGGCACAAACTGATCTGCAGCGCCCGATTCAGCTGATTCGCCTGCACGGCGACTGCCACCCCGGCAACATTTTGTGGACGCCGCTGGAATCCCCCGCCAGCAGCCTGCCGGGCCCGCATTTTGTCGACCTGGACGACGCCCGCATGGGCCCGGCGGTGCAAGACCTGTGGATGCTGCTCAGCGGTGACCGGCAGCAGCGCAGCCGCCAACTTGGCACGCTGGTCGACGGCTATGAGCAGTTTCGCCCGTTTGACCGGCGTGAACTGGCACTGATTGAACCGCTGCGCACCCTGCGCCTGATCCATTACAGCGCCTGGCTGGCGCGTCGCTGGGACGACCCCACCTTCCCGATGCACTTCCCCTGGTTTGGCTCCAGCGACTACTGGCAGGGCCAGGTGCAAATGCTTGAAGACCAGGTTGAAGCCATGCAGGAAGCGCCGCTGGTGGTGTGACGGTTAGACACCGCAATGAGGCTGCGCGCCACGCGCCCCAAGCAGCCTAGTCAATGGTCAGGCGCTGCGCCCCGCTCATCGCCTGTTTCTTGGGCAAGGTCAGCGTCAACACACCGTTGTCGTACTTGGCTTTGGCCTGAGCCTGATCAATGTCGCTGGCCAGTTGGAAACTGCGCGACACCGCGCCGTAGTAGCGTTCGCTGCGCAACAATTTTTCATCTTGGCCGGTGCTGTCTTGTTGCTTGACTTCAGCACGCAACGTGACCATGTTGCCGTCTACCGCCACTTGAATATCTTCTTTGGGCACGCCCGGAATTTCAGCGTGGATGGTGTAGGCATCGCCACTTTCTTTCACATCCACCTTGATCTGCGAAGGGCTGGGCAAGCCATCCCCATGCAAGGGTTTGATGTAAAAACCAGGCGCCACATCGCGGAAAAAATCGTCAAACAGACCGCCGCGCGTCATCAGTGCATTCATAAGGTTCTCCTTTATCTTTACAGTGAGTCAGGTGAGCGGCCCGCAGTCCCCATGACGGCGAGCCTTCACTGAAAGAGGTGAGGTTTACCAATGATTTTTAAAGACATTCCAGATAAAAAAGAGCGTCCAAGATGTACGCTCTGGCGCACAGAAAATGCTGGGCTTACTTGCCGTTGATGCCGAGCAATTCCACTTCAAACAGCAGCGTGGCGTTGGGCGGAATCACCCCGCCGGCACCACGCTCTCCATAAGCGATGGCCGACGGGCAGGTCAGCTTGGCCTTGCCGCCCACTTTCATGCGCTGCACGCCTTCAGTCCAGCACTTGATAACCTGGTTCAAGCCGAATTCAATGGCCTGGTTGCGTTTGTAAGAGCTGTCAAATTCGCGTCCATCCGGGAAAGTGCCGCGGTAGTTGACTTTGACCTTGTCGGTGGCTTTGGGGCTGTCGCCTGTGCCGTCTTTGAGTGACTTGTAAACCAGCCCGCTGGTGGTGACCACCGCACCGGGTTCTTTGGCAGCTGCCTCCAGGGTGGCGTCTGCAGCCCAGGCGTGGTTGAAGTTCAGGGCAGAGGCAACAAGCGTCATTTTCAGTAAATTTTTCATGGGATCAGGTTTTGGAGAGTTGAACAGATTGAGAATTTTCGCTGCTTGCAGGGCACAGCCTACAGCGCGATCGACGGTCGCAGTTGCAGCGCCGCACGCCAGCGCTGCAGATGCGGGTGGCGCTCATCGGGCTTGACCTTGACGATGCGGGCAAAGTCCACCGCCACCACGGCGGTGATGTCGGCGATGCTGAACTGCTGCGCGGCAATGAATTCGCGCGTTTCAAGCCGGTCGTTCAGGTCGGCAAAAAATTGCCGCAACCGGGCCAATCCACGCTCGGCGAGTTGCGGAATTTGGGCGTAATTGACCGGCCCGGGCAAGGCGCGGTTGACCATGGCCGGGGAGCTGTTGCGCAGCGCCTCGGCAATGGCCAAAAAACCCTCAAACTCGGCGCGCCAATGCCAGCTGGCAATCTCGGCCTTGTCCAGCGGGGTCACCCCAAACAACGGCGGCTGCGGGTAGCGTGCTTCCAGGTAGGCGGCAATGGCGGCGTTGTCGGTCAGCACCACGCCCTCTTCGGTGCGCAGCGCAGGCACCGTGCACAGCGGGTTGATTTGGCGGTAGGCCGCACCCAGTTGTTCGCCAGCGCGCAAGTCGATCTGCACGGTTTCATGCGTGATGCCTTTTTCGGCCAGCAGAATGCGGGCACGGCGTGGGCTGGGGGCGGTGGCACAGTCATACAGCGTGATCATTGGGCGGCCTGCAGTTTGTCTTGGGTGCGGGTGTCGAAGTCGCTCGCGTCGTGGCGCTCATGCAGTTGGGTTTCAAGCGGGCCGGTCACGCGGTTGACCATGCGCCCGCGCTGCACCGCGGGGCGTTGGGCGATCTCATCCGCCCAGCGGATCACATGGGTGTAGTCCTGCACTTGCAAAAATTCGCCAGCCTCGTAGACCAGGCCTTTGGCCAGTGCGCCGTACCAGGGCCAGGTGGCGATGTCGGCAATCGTGTACGCCTCACCGCCTAAATAGGGGCTCTCGGCGAGCCTGCGGTTGAGCACATCCATCTGGCGCTTGACCTCCATGGCAAAGCGGTCAATGGCATATTCAATTTTGATCGGCGCGTAGGCATAAAAATGGCCAAAACCACCGCCCAGGTAAGGCGCGCTGCCCATTTGCCAGAACAGCCACGACAGGCATTCCGTGCGTTGCGCCGGATCAGCAGGCAAAAACGCAGCAAACTTTTCAGCCAGATAGAGCAAGATGGAACCAGACTCGAACACACGCACAGGCTCAGGGCCGCTGCAGTCCAGCAATGCCGGAATTTTGGAGTTGGGGTTGACCGCGACAAAGCCGCTGCCAAACTGGTCACCTTCGTTGATGCGGATCAGCCAGGCATCATATTCCGCGCCGTTATGACCCAGCGCCAGCAATTCCTCAAGCATGATGCCCACCTTGACCCCATTGGGCGTAGCCAGCGAATACAGCTGTAGCGGGTGTTTGCCACGCGGCAGCTCTTGGTTGTGCGTGGAGCCGGCGATGGGCCGATTGATGTTGGCAAAGCGGCCCCCATTGGCTTTGTCCCAAGTCCAGACCTTGGGCGGGGTGTAAGGGGTTGAATCAGGCATGCGATGACCTCACGGCTAAAGGGTTGACAACGCTGCATGATAGGACAGCGGACCGATGCGCGTCAGCCACAGGGTCGCATCATGGACTCGACGCGCTTGGGGCTATGCCCTGCGGTTGCGCCAACATCCGCCAGGTCAACCCCAGTGGCATGTCGGTCTTGAAGGACACCAGTTGCCTGGAGAGCCGCGCCATCTCAATGCCCTGGCGCAGTTTGACACCCACTTGGCCTGACACCTTGTCGGCGTTGGAGATCACCCGATCCAGATGGCCGTGGATGCGCAGCAACCCGGCCGCCGTTTTGCAGCCGATTTTTTCCACCCCCGGAACGCCATCCGCCGCGTCGCCCATCAGCGCCAACAGGTCGCCCATTTGCGTGGGTTTGACCCCAAATTTTTCCAGCACATAGGCCGGGTCACGCCACACGCCCTTGAAGTGGTCGTAGACACAGACCTGCTCGCTGAGCAGCTGCAAAAAGTCTTTGTCGGTCGACAAAATGATGACCCGATCAGCGCTGGCCTGACACCACTTTTCTGCCAGCGCGGCAATGGCATCGTCGGCCTCCACGCCTTCAATGGCAATCCAGTGCAGGCCCAGTGGCTGCAAGGCCTGTTTGATGCGCAGCAAGCCGTCACGCAAGCCCTCGGACATGGGCTTGCGATGAGCCTGGTAGGGTGCGTAAAGTGCATGCTTCCAGGTGCGCCCACCATGGTCAAACACCGCCACGGCGTGGGTTGGACGGTGTGTTTTAAGGGCACGCCTGAACGAGGCCAGGCTGGAGCTGATGGTGTCTGCCAGCTTCTCTTCGCTGTCAGGCCCGGGCACGGCTTCGTGAATGCGCCTGATGACGTTCATTGCGTCAATGATCAGAAGCGCCATGTTGTTGTCACGACGGGTTGAAAGAGTTCACGGCAGCAAGTGTAATCAGCAGTCAAAAGCCCCGACAGTTTCACAACTCCGGGGCTTTTTTTATTGGCTTAAATGCTACATATTTAATAGCTACTAGCCCTTATTATTAAAGGGCTAAAGGCCATTTTATATAAAATTTATTTGACTCAAACCAGCAAGGCATTGACACGTCTCACATACGCAGCCGGGTCAGCGGGCAGGCCACCTTCGGCCAGCAGCGCCTGGTCAAACAAGATGTGGGCCAGGTCATTGAAGTGCACCGAGCCGTCGAGCTTTTTCACCAGCGGGTGTTCGGCGTTCACTTCAAGCACCGGCTTCACATCAGGCGCGGCCTGACCGGCTTGCTTGAGCATGCGCGCCAGTTGCGTGCTCATGCCGTGGTCTTGCACCACCAGGCAAGCGGGTGAGTCCACCAGACGGGTGGTCACGCGCACATCTTCGGCCTTGTCTTTGAGCGCTTCTTTAAGTTTTGCCAGCAGGGGCTTGAAGGTTTCGGCCGCTTCTTCAGCGGCTTTCTTTTCAGCCTCATCTTGCAACTTGCCCAAATCCACCGCGCCTTTGGCCACGCTTTGCAAGGGTGTGCCGTCAAAGTCTTGCAGGTAGTTCAGCGCCCATTCGTCAACGCGGTCAGTCATCAGCAGCACTTCAATGCCTTTTTTCTTGAACACTTCCAGTTGCGGGCTGTTTTTGGCTGCCGCCAGGGTGTCAGCGGTGATGTAGTAGATGGCTTCCTGGCCGTCTTTCATGCGGGCTTTGTAGTCAGCCAAGCTGACACTGACCGTATCTGTGCTGCTGGAGGCAAAACGCAACAGTTTGGCCAGGCGGTCTTTGTTGCCAAAGTCTTCGCCCAGGCCTTCTTTGAGCACGGCGCCGAATTCGTTGTAGAACTTGGTGTACTTGCCTGCCGCTTTTTCTGCCTCAGCCTTTTCTTCAGCGGTTTGCACATCGGTCACGCCATCCGCTGATGGCTCGGGCAACTTGTCGTTTTTGGCCAGGTCTTCAAGCATGCCCAACACGCGTTTGGTGCAGCCTTCGCGGATGGCTTTCACGTCGCGGCTTTCTTGCAGCAGCTCGCGGCTCACGTTGAGCGGCAGGTCAGCGGAATCGACCACGCCCTTGACAAAGCGCAGGTAGGTGGGCAACAGCGCCTCGGCATCGTCCATGATGAACACACGCTTCACATACAGCTTGACCCCAGCGGATTTTTCGCGGTTGTACAAATCAAACGGCGCTTTGCCGGGGATGTATAGCAGCTGGGTGTATTCGGTGCTGCCTTCAACCCGGTTGTGGGTGTGGGCCAGTGGCGCTTCAAAGTCGTGGCTGATCTGTTTGTAAAACTCGTCGTACTGCTCTTGCGTGATGTCTTTTTTGGCCCGCGCCCAGATGGCGTTGGCTTTGTTGATGGTTTCCCATTCGCCGGTTTTGACCATGCCACCGGGCTGGCGACCGCCTTTTTCATCGTTCGGGTCAATCAGCTCGCCATCTTTCCACTCTTCTTTTTCCATCAAGATGGGCAGGCTGATGTGGTCTGAGTATTTGTTGATGATGCTCTTGAGCTTCCAGGCGCTGGCATAGTCCAGCGCGTCGTCGTTCAGGTGCAAGATGACGCTGGTGCCACGCTCTGGGCGGTGAATGGCCTCCACCTCAAAGTTGCCCGCACCACCGCTGATCCAGCGCACGCCTTCTTCAGCTTTCATGCCGGCGCGGCGCGATTCCACGGTGATCTTGTCTGCCACGATGAAGCCGCTGTAAAAACCCACGCCAAACTGGCCGATGAGTTGCGAGTCGGCTTTTTGGTCGCCGCTGAGTTTGGAGACAAAGTCTTTGGTGCCGCTTTTGGCAATGGTGCCCAGATGGTCAATGGCCTCTTGCGTACTCATGCCGATGCCGTTGTCAGAAATGGTGAGCGTCTTGGCATCTTTGTCAAAGGTGACCTTGACCTTGAGTTCGGCATCGTTTTCGTACAGGCCACCGTCATTGATGGCCTCAAAACGCAGCTTGTCGCAAGCGTCCGAGGCGTTGCTGATCAGCTCACGCAGAAAAATTTCTTTGTTGGAATAGAGCGAATGGGTCACCAGGTGCAGCAGTTGGGCGACTTCGGCCTGAAAAGAAAGGGTTTGTTTGGTCATGGTGGTACGGAACAGTCAGTCAATAAAAAACCAGCATTTTCGCTGCTGGCGCTTGAACAAACCAGCAGTTGGGGATGCGATGGAAAAATTCAAGGCTTGGCTGAACCCAGCCAGCTGATCAACTGCTGTGTCACGGCCGGACTACTGAGCAGCTGCAAGTGGCCGGTGCGGTACATCAGCAACTGATTAGCGGGCGCAAAGTGCAAGCAGCGTTGCGGCTCGTCGTGCTGGCCCAGGGCGCTGTGCAAGGGCACCAGGCCATCACCAATCAAGCGGTCGGCCAGCGTGCTGCGTTTACCCGCCAGGGTGGCGGCCACAGCGAAGCAGGCCACGCCTTGCGGCAACGGCACCGGGGTGCGGCCGTCGGGTTGGCGGTGAAACCGCTCATGGCCTTGCCAATCCGAATCCAGTACCAGGCCGTAGCGCAAATCGGTCACCCCGGCGCTGCGCAACTGGCCCAACTTGGCCAACGGGCGGCTGTAGGGTGTGCTGCCCAGCAGCACGTCAACCCAGTTGCCGGCTCGCTCCAGTGGTGATCCGTGGTGGGGCGTACCCAAAAAGACGATGTTTTTCAGAGGCTTGAGCCATGGCAAGCCAGCAACTTGCGCCGTTTGCACCGCACTGCGCATGACCAGGCCGCCCATGCTGTGCGCCAGCACACTCAGTTCAGTCACCGGCACAGGCCAACGCTGCATCAAATCTTGTAACTGAGTGGCCAGCAATTGACCGTTCTCTGACACGTGCAGCCCACTGTTGTAGCGCACATAAACCGGGGTGTAGCCCAACTTTTGCACCAAGGTCTTCGCATGGTTCACCGTTTGCCCATCCACTTGCGCGTTCCATTGCAGGTCATTCATGCACAGGCCGTGGATGACGACCAGCAGCTTGCCGGTCACCTGTGTCGGCGCGGGCGGCTTCGCCCAGTCCAATGCCTGGCCGTCCAGCCGCAGTGACATGGAGGTGGCCAGCGGGTTGCCACTGGCCTGCAGCCGGTCGCCCATGACCCCATTCAGAGCCGCGATGACAGCAGCGCGTTCAAACGATTCGTCGCCTTGACCCTCCAGTCGCTGCAACATTGGCTCCAGCCGGGCCAAGGCCGCAGCAACACCTTGCCCAACCAAGCGGGAGACACCGTGGATGCCTTGGTAAACCAGCCCGGTCAGGCCCCGCGCTTGATCCTGCCTGGCCCCGCCCGGCGCACCCAGCGTGCGCCAGACGGATTGGTGCACGCCCTCGACCATGGAGGTGACGGCATGGGTGGCT
>MNXW01000250.1 GCA_001871515.1 Comamonadaceae bacterium CG2_30_57_122 | reverse complement strand
TGATGCGCGCATCGCAAGTCTTCAAGCCGAGCTGCAAGCAGTCCAAAAAACCACCCGGTCTCAGTTGCCGTTGCAGGCCATTTACCGCGAGGTGCGGGCGCAGTTTCCGCAAGCGCTGCAAGTCAACGTGAGTTCAGGGTTTCGCAGTTTGGCTGGTAGGCCAGGCGAGCCTGCAGCTGAGCGCCCCTTGTTATTGGTGCAACTGCATTTACGTGATGCGCTGGGTACGGCAGAGAAAGAGCGGCTGCGCCTGGGTTTGCGCACCCGCGCCGGGCTCACCGATGTGCAAGATGTGCAGCTTGAGGTGTTAATAGCCGAGCCCGTCAAATCTGTGACAACTAAAAAGAAGAGGCGTTAACGTGCAATAACTTTCATGTCCCGAGGGTGGTCGGTTCCATGAAAGTTAGTACAAACGACAGACGTCGTCCAATTTGTCCGCCAGGGTATTTAGATTGGCAAACGTCAGGTCATACATTGCTGTGAGGCCAGCAGCTTGTTCTTCACTCAAGTCACTGGCGCAGATGATGAACTGCTGGCGTGTCAGCCCCAGGCGTTTTTTTAGCCTCAGGAACTTGTCAATATCGCGGCGGAATTCGCCAGTTTTGCATTCAATATAAATCGGTGTCTGACCGTCCACCAAGGCCATCACGTCGATTTCATGCAGGTCTTCATTGGGGAAAATAACCTTCACACCGCGCGCGCATGAAAACGGCTGCTTTTTCGTTTTGAGTTGTGCCAGCAATGCCATAAACACAAACCACTCCAGCCAGCCACCTTCAAAAAACTGACGCACTGTGCTGGCCGTTTGAAGTGTTAACCGCACCATTTTTTCTGGCTTTTGGTAGTGATACCTTGCAAACAGCGTGTGGCTGTAAAACTGACGGCACAGGTTGTTGAGGGCTTGAGCGTCCTTCTGGCTCAGCGATGCGAGTTCAAGATTTAAACCGCTGTGGCTGTTGCGGTAGGCGTAGCGGATGCGATCCAGGAGTTCACCAAAGAGTGCAAAGTTATTGCCCAGTGTGCATGCAGCATCGTCAAAAAAACCGCTGGTATCGACATTGCTGTAATCAAACTGGGTCTTTATATGGCGCGCTGCAAACCACTGTTGAAGAGGCTGATGTTGCTCGGGTGTAGCGAACTGGCTGGTGTTGTGTACGTCGAGCGTGTCAAGCAGCATGGACACTGTGGCCTGCTGCGGATCTTGATTTTGAGTTGTTGGCAGCGGGATTGGCAAGTTGGGTTTGTCATCAGACTTCAAGGACTCAATTTCTCGCAACGCAGCGGTGTAACGTTCAATCAGTTTGCCAACAAAAAAAGTAGTTTCATAAACGTTGCAAGCATTGGCACAGTGTGCGCAATTGACCTTGTCACCAGGAGGTGCAGTTATGGTGTCTGAGATAAATCCACATTTGTTACAGCGGTAAATAGGCATGATCAAGAGACCTCTTGAAGAGGGTGTGAAAGATGAAAGTTTGCTATAGCTTATATAGCTACTAGCCCTTTCATATTAAGGGCTAGAGGCCAATTTTATATAAAAGTTTTGATGGCGGCCTTGGGTCTAAACGCCTTGCAGACGGCCGCATCCGCCTCCAGATACGGGCCGCCAATCAGGTCGATGCAGTAGGGCACTGCGGCAAAAATGCCGGGCACGATGGATTGGCCGTCGGCATCGCGCAGGCCTTCTAGCGTTTCAGCAATGGATTTGGGCTGGCCGGGCAGGTTGATGATGAGGGTTTGGTCACGAATCACCGCCACTTGTCTTGACAGAATGGCGGTGGGCACAAAATGCAGGCTGATTTGGCGCATTTGCTCGCCAAAACCGGGCATCTCTTTGTGCGCTATGGCCAGCGTGGCCTCGGGGGTCACGTCGCGCAGGGCAGGACCTGTGCCGCCGGTGGTGAGCACCAGGGCACAGCCAGACTGCACCAGTTCTATCAGTGCGGCTTCAATGTCTTGTTGCTCATCTGGAATCAGGCGTGGCTCGAACTGCAGCGGGTTTTTGAGCGCACGGCTCAACCAGTCTTGCAGCGCGGGCAGGCCTTTGTCTAGATACACGCCCGCAGAGGCCCGGTCGCTCACCGACACGATGCCGATCTTGACGGCAGGATAGGGGTTGGGGTTGTCGGCGGCAGTGTTCATGAAGCTTCGTGTGACGGGTTGAAAGAAGGGGCATCGGGCTCGCGCACCGGCACAGCGCCAAACGCATCACGCACCAGCTGAAAAATCTCGCGATAGGCGCGGCCGTGGCGCGGTGCTGCGCCGGGTTTTTCGGGTTTGGCATCTTTGCGTGCCTGGCGGATCAGGGCGCGCAGTTGCTGGGTGTCGCAGCCGGGGTTCAGGTTGATCCATTGCGCGGCAGCGTCTTCGTCATTGATCAGGCGGTCGCGCCAGACTTCAGCCTGGTGCAGCGCCAATTTTTCAGCGGCTGAGCCGTTGGCTTGTTCGTCCAAAGCGGCACGCACGGCAGCCACCATGTCAGGCTCCAGCAGGCGCATCAGCTTGCCGATGAACTGCATTTGACGGCGTTTGCCCTCAAAGTTGGTGATGCGTTTGGCATCGGCAAGGGCATCTTTGAGCTTGTCGCTGAGTGCCAAGCCCGCCAGCAGGTCGGCGCGCAGGGTGAGCAAATCAGCCCCAAGCTTTTGCAGCTCAGTGCTTTCGCGTTTGAGGTCGGTGCGGCTTTGATCGTCGGTGCCCTTGAGCTCGGCTTTGAGCTCAATATCGCGTTCGCTGCCTTCGGCTACGAACTCACCGCGAACAAAATAGCCTTTTTTAAGTTTTCTTGACATAGCCAAGTATCATAGCTGCGCCATGAAAAAAACCAACACGCCCAAGCCCGCCGCCCGCAAACCCCGCGCCACCTCTGTGAAACCACCCGCCCAGGCGGACAGTGGTTTTGCCTACAGCCGAGCCTTTTTTGAAGGCTTGGTGGACAGCGCCGTGCAGCATGCCAAAAAGCTCGGTGCCTCCGATGCCTCTGCGCACGCCAGCGAAGGTTGTGGCCTGAGTGTGTCGGTGCGCAAAGGTGAGCTGGAAAACGTGGAACGCAACCGCGACAAAGGTCTGGGTATCACGGTGCACCTGGGTCAACGTCGGGGCAGTGCCAGCACTTCAGATTTTTCGCCAGCGGCCATAGAACAAACCGTGCAAGCCGCATTTGACATTGCCCGTTTCACCGCCGAAGACCCGTTTGCCGCCTTGCCAGATGCCGCTGACATTGCCCAGCCGGATGAGCAGCGCACCGACCTGGAGCTGTTTTTCCCCTGGGCCATCAGCAGCGAGCAAGCCGCGCAGCTGGCTCTGAAGACCGAGGCTGCTGCACTCAAGCTGGACAAGCGCATCACCAACAGCGAAGGGGCCAGCGTGTCGGCGCAGCAGTCACATTTTTTCAGCGCCCATACGCATGGGTTTCGTGGCGGCTATGCCAGCTCAAGGCATTCGTTGTCGGTGTCACCCATTGCCGGCAAGGGCGACGACATGCAGCGCGACTATTGGTACAGCTCTGAGCGCAATGCGGCGCAATTGGCATCGCCCGAGGCCGTAGGGCGCTACGCCGCCGAACGCGCCTTGAGCCGACTGAACGCGCGCAAGATTGCCACCACCGAATGCCCGGTGTTGTTTGAGGCGCCCTTGGCCGCCGGCCTGTTGGGCAGCTTTGTGCAAGCCATCAGCGGCGGAGCGCTGTACCGCAAAAGCTCATTTTTGCTGGACAGTTTGGGCAAGCAAGTCTGGCCCAAACACATCGACATTCTGGAAGACCCGTTTGTCAAACTTGGCAAAGGCAGCTCGCCGTTTGATGATGAAGGCGTGCGCGTGCAAGCCCGCAGCGTGGTGGAAGCGGGCAAGGTCCAAGGCTATTTCTTGGGTAGCTACTCGGCACGCAAGCTGGGCATGAAAACCACCGGCAATGCGGGTGGTTCACACAACCTGGTGCTGACTTCTCGCCTGACCCGTGCCGGGGACGACCTGGACGCGATGTTGCAGCGCCTGGGAACTGGCCTGTTTGTGACCGAGCTGATGGGCAGCGGCGTGAATTACGTCACCGGCGACTATTCGCGTGGGGCCAGCGGTTTTTGGGTTGAAAAAGGCCGTATTGCATTCCCGGTGCATGAGATCACCATTGCCGGGAACATGCTGGCCATGCTCAAAGGCATTGTGGCGGTGGGCGCTGACCGTTACGCCTATGGTTCCAAAACCGTGGGGTCCATACTGGTCAACAAGATGAAGGTGGC
>MNXW01000040.1 GCA_001871515.1 Comamonadaceae bacterium CG2_30_57_122 | reverse complement strand
CTATGGTCTTTTGAAATTTAACACGATGAAGTGTCAAATATTTCAACCCAAACCATCCATCAGGGATGCGGAAATTGCAAATGTACCGTTTATGGCGAGTGCTGACGGGATGCAGTGCTAGGCGCAAGACGCGCCGTTTAGCTCTGCTAAACAAGTGGATTGAAACGACGCAATGCGCCCGTCAGTGCCGCCGGAAAAGGGATATTTGTAATTTCTGCATCCCTTATGGCCGGGTGAGGTTTTACCCGTTTATTTGCTGAGTGGTTCAAGTTTCAGGATTGCCAGCGACAGGTTATCACCACCACCCTTGGCCCTCACCCTGGCTTTTTCGATCAGGAACTCACTCGCATCGCGAGGTGAAAGCCCAGACAACACGGAGCCAAGCTCAAGGTCACTGAAGAAGTGCCAGAGTCCGTCGGAGCACACCAGCAAGGCATCACCTGGTTTTAATTGAGGGATGAAGTGCGTCGTCAAGGTGGGCTCTTTGTTGGTGCCCAAGCAGCCCATCAGTACGTTGGATTGGGGATGAAAACTGGCTTCTTCTGCGGTGATCTCACCACGATCTACCAGGGTCTGGACATAAGAATGATCCAAAGTACGGTGCACCAATTTTTTACCATGGAAATGGTAGATGCGTGAATCTCCCGCATGAGCCCAGTAGCAATCTCCCCCAGGGTTGACCAAAAAAACAGCAATGGTGCTGTGGGGTTCTTCCTCGGAAGAAATGGCCGTGAGTTTGATCACGGTATGCGCTTCTAGAACGATTTGCTTGAGGAGGGCGACCGGGTCATCGGATTCCGGTGCGTAACGTTCAAAGAGTTGTTTTGCGGTCAGCATCACCTGGTCGGAAGCTTTGCGTCCGCCACTGCGCCCGCCCATGCCGTCGGCCAATACTGCAAGGATGCAGCCTTTGACACGACCATGGCTTAGCAGCGCAACCTGATCCTGTTGGTAGTCTCTGTCGCCTTTGTGAATGCCGGTTGAGGCTGTGAGCCGGTAACCTTTTTTGGTCATGAACTTACCAAAGTTTCCACCAAGGGTCATTAGAGTTTTTGAAGCCTTGCGTCAGGTAGGGCGTTTGTGGATAGTTCTTGGTGAGCACACGTTGTGTATCATCACGCAAGTCAGTCATGCCCAACGCATCGTAAGATTTGACCATGATGAACAGCGCTTCTTCTAGCGCCGGGACGCCGACATAATCACGGATGGCAGTTTGAGCCCTGTTGATGGCGGCCAGATAAGCGCCACGATCATAGTAATAGCGTGCCACGTAAATTTCGGACTGAGCCAGTGAGCTCACTATGTAATTCATCCGTGCAGATGCATCGGGTGCGTATTTTGAGGCAGGAAAACGCGCGACGAGTTCTTTGAAAGATTCAAAAGATTCTTTGGCTGCTTTTTGATCGCGTTCTGACAGGTCTTGACGGGTAACAAAGGATAAAAACCCCAAGTCATCATTAAAATTGACCACGCCCTTCAAATAGAGCGCGTAATCCATGGCTGGACTCGCCGGGTGTAATTTGATGAAACGATCCAACGTTGCCACAGCCAGAACCGGCTCCCCCGACTTAAACTGGGCATAGGCCTTGTCTATTTGTGCCTGCTGAGCCAAAGGTGTACCAGCTGCGCGCCCCTCTAATTTCTCCAGCAGGGGAATGGCCTTGTCATAAGCTCCGGATTTGATTTCATCGCTGGCTTCAGCGTAAATCTTGTTTGGGCTCCAGTTGGCGGATGGATCATTAGGCGTAGATGAACAGGCACTAAGCAACAGTGCACATGCCAGAAAACTGGTGTGAAAAACAGATAATTTAACGATTGGCATGTAAGGAAGCTTTCTTGAAAAATTCCAAAATGATTATATCGACGGCACCGAATGTGGATGTGGATGAGCAAATGTCAGACATTCAGTTGGAAAGTGAAGTTCGGATGTTTCAATTCTCGGAACTGCACCATGGTATGCGACTTGATCGAGTTTTGGTGAATCTGGTGCCGGAGTTTTCAAGAAGTTATTTGCAACAGCTGATTGAACTTGGTTCGGTTTGCATTGATGATCAGGTCGTCAACAAGGCTGCACAAAAGGTAAAAGCTTTTGCGACAGGTCAGATTGAACTCAGACCTACCCCGCAGAGTCAGGCATTCAAGGCCGAAGATATGGCTCTTGATTTGGTGCACGTGGATGAACATGTGCTGGTCATCAACAAACCCGCTGGCTTGGTGGTGCACCCGGCTCCAGGCAACTGGAGTGGTACGCTGATGAATGGTTTGCTGGGGTTTGATGAGCGTGCTTTTTTGTTGCCGCGTGCAGGTATCGTGCATCGACTTGACAAAGACACCAGTGGGCTGATGGTGGTGGCTCGCTCTCGCGTCGCCATGGATGCACTGGTGCATGCCATTGCAGCCCGAGATGTCAAACGTCAATACCTGGCACTGGCGCATGGTGTCTGGAAGGGGGAATCCAGGCGTGAGATTCACCAACCCATTGGCCGCGATCCCTTGAACCGGCTGCGAATGGCAGTGGTTAACCTGAATACACATGCGGGTAAATTGGCTCATACGGATATTGAACTGCTGGCAAACGGTGGGTCTGGATGCCTGGTGAGGTGCACTTTGCAAACCGGACGCACCCATCAGATCAGGGTTCACCTGAGCGCCATGGGCCACCCGCTGGTGGCGGACACGGTTTATGGCGGGGCGCTGGCAGCAGGCATGAATCGTCAGGCGCTGCATGCTTTTCGACTGGCTTTTGCGCATCCCGTCACTGGCGTACCTTTGGCTTTTGAATCCAGTTTGCCTACAGATTTTTCCCGTGCTCTTGATCAATGGGGGCTCCAGTACAATGGCGTTCAGATTTAAACCGAACTTCAGGCAAGTTCTTTTTGCGCTGCCAGCCTCTTGCTGCCCTATAGCGACACCTCCTCTTTATCAGCATCTGTAGATGCCTTTTTGTGACAACTGAACCATGAACACGCTGGATGCGAAGCGCGTCCTTGAGACCGCATTGATCTGTGCTCAACAACCCATGATGCTGCGTGACATGGGTGTTTTGTTGGGCGATGAAGTGACCAGCGACACCCTCAAACGTTTGTTGTCAGATTTGCAGCATGACTGGTCGTTGCGCGGTGTGGAATTGGTCGCGTTGGCGGGGGGGTGGCGCTTTCAGAGTCGGCCTGAAATGCGTGAGTACCTTGATCGACTGCATCCAGAAAAACCGCCCCGATATGCCCGTGCCACGCTTGAAACATTGGCCATCATTGCCTACCGTCAACCTGTGACGCGGGGCGATATTGAAGACATTCGTGGTGTGACGGTGAATTCATTGACACTCAAACAACTCGAGGATCGCGGCTGGATTGAGGCCATAGGCCATCGCGATACGGTTGGCCGGCCCGTGTTATTTGCCACGACCAGGCAGTTTTTGGACGATTTGGGAATGGAGTCGCTTGACCAGTTGCCGGTATTGGAGTCGCCTGCAGTCGCCATGGAAGCTTTTGATACCTTAATGGGCGCAGATGCCCATATGCATCAGGCGGCTGTTGATGTGTCGGGAAACCTTCTGGCTGATACCGATACACCTGAATTGAATTGGTCTGGGGATATTTCGGCCGTTATTGACAATCAACCAGCGCCCACTAATGGGGAACAAGCATGACAACATCCAACGACGCGACATTACCATTCTCAACAGCTACAGAGCCAGCCACCAGTGTGATCAGTTTCGAGGATGTCATATCCGGGCAGTTTGATGCACAGGAATCGGTAGGGGTGACTGCGCCATTGAAACGCGTATTGCTACCTCAGCCAGAATCTCCCAAATTGCACAAGGTGCTGGCACAGGCCGGTATGGGGTCACGTCTGGAGATGGAGCAGCTCATCCTGGAGGGGCGCATAACTGTCAACAACGAGCCAGCGCACATTGGGCAGCGGGTGCAATTTGGTGATCATGTCAAGGTCAATGGCAAACCGATCCGTTTCCGGGTCGCTCCGCCACCGCCCCGGGTGATTGCATACCACAAGCCTGCGGGTGAGGTGGTGACGCATGATGATCCGCAAAATCGCCCCACTGTTTTTCGGAAATTGCCCAAGTTGTTTCAAGGCAAATGGCAGTCGGTAGGACGGCTTGATTTGAATACCGAGGGTTTACTGTTGTTCACCAGTTCAGGCGAGCTGGCCAACAACTTGATGCACCCCCGGTTTGGACTCGAACGTGAATATGCGGTGCGTGTATTGGGTAGTTTGAGTCCAGAGGAGAAGCAGCGTCTGTTGTCTGGTGTGCAGTTAGGCGATGGTGTGGCGCAATTTGGTGCCATTGAAGAGGGCGGCGGCGAGGGAGCCAACTGCTGGTATCGGGTCACTATTTCGGAGGGGCGAAATCGCGAAGTTCGGCGCATGCTTGAAAGTGTGGGGCACGCAGTGAGTCGTTTGATCCGTATTCGCTACGGCTCCATGCTGTTACCGCGGGGGTTGAAACGTGGTGCCTGGGTGGAGCTTGATGAGGTTGATATTGGTTTGCTGACACGTGCAGCACGTGGTCATTCAGCTTCTACTGGGGACGCGATGGAGCGAGGTGCTTCCATGGATTCAAACCCGGCGAAGCGGCCACGCGGATCAGCTGTGCCGATGCGTGGTAGAAATGGAATGGCTCGCGGCGCAGTATCACGCCCAAATGATATACGGTCTATTCCAGATCCCACAGGAGTTCAAAAAGACCGATCCGCAAGGAGTGTGCAATCTCCAGGTTCGCAGCCCGACCCCATGAAAACTGCGTTTGGCTACATAGGAGCAGACAGTTTTTCTCGACAACGTGAAGAAGCGGGTAAAAAGCGCGGTGGTGGCTCTGGTTCAAGAGGCGGGCGACCTATGGGGGGGGGTCGTCGATCCAGCTGAATCCGCGATTTGTTGTCTTGTGTCTGTTGTATAAGCATAAAGAGGAAAAGCTTTGGCCTGTTCAGGTTAAGATCAAAAGCTTTGACCCGTCGGTTGGAAAATTATTTATTGCTAAGGAAAATACATGTCTATCGAACGCACCCTTTCCATCATCAAACCCGATGCCGTGGCTAAAAATGTCATTGGGCAAATTTATGCACGTTTTGAAGCAGCTGGCCTGAAAATTGTCGCCGCCAAAATGGCTCACTTGTCTCGCGGCGAAGCTGAAGCTTTTTATGCGGTGCACAAGGCTCGTCCTTTCTTTAAGGATTTGGTCGATTTCATGATCTCCGGCCCGGTGATGATTCAGGCGCTGGAAGGCTCTGGTGCCATCCTGAAGAACCGTGACTTGATGGGCGCTACCGACCCCAAGAAGGCTGCTCCCGGTACCATTCGGGCTGATTTTGCTGACAGCATTGATGCCAACGCTGTGCATGGTTCTGATGCAGCTGAAACTGCTGCCGTGGAAATTGCCTTTTTCTTTCCCGGCATGAACGTTTACTCTCGTTAAGTTGAGCTATGACGGTCAATCTGCTCGATTTCGATCTTGACGGTTTGGCCGTTTTTTGCGAGCGTCTGGGAGAAAAACGCTTTCGTGCGGTGCAGCTGTTTCGATGGATTCACCAGAGGGGCGTGAACCAGTTTGACGATATGACCGACTTGGCGAAGTCCTTGCGCGAAAAGTTGCGCAATCTGGCCTTCATTCGTTCTATGCCCGTGGTTTCACAACACCTATCTGCGGATGGCACCATCAAGTGGCTTTTTGATGTCGGTGATGGCAATGCGGTCGAAACGGTTTTCATACCAGAGGAAGACCGTGGCACATTGTGCATTTCTTCTCAAGCCGGGTGTGCGGTAGGTTGTCGATTTTGTTCAACGGGTCATCAGGGGTTTAGTCGCAACCTGACCACAGGCGAAATCGTTGCGCAGCTTTGGTTTGCAGAACATTTTCTACGCCAGCATTTGCAGCGTGAAGAGCGAATTATTTCCAATGTGGTGATGATGGGCATGGGTGAGCCCTTGCAAAACTACACCGCATTGATCCCGGCTTTGCGGGTGATGCTGGATGACCATGGGTATGGTTTGTCCAGGCGCAGGGTGACGGTGTCAACCTCAGGCATCGTGCCCATGATGGATCGGCTGTCGCAAGATTGTCCGGTGGCGCTGGCGGTGTCTTTGCATGCACCCAATGATGCCTTGCGTGACACCCTGGTGCCGCTGAATGTGAAATACCCACTGGCACAGTTGGTTGCGGCATGCCATCGCTATCTGGCATTTGCGCCACGTGACTTCATCACGTTTGAATACTGCATGCTTGACGGTGTCAATGATTCAGAGCAATGTGCCCGGCAGTTGGTTGAGCGGGTTAAAGCGCATCCGGGTGCCTGGTGCAAGTTCAACTTGATACCGTTTAACCCGTTTCCGGCTTCGGGTCTGTTGTGTTCAAGTCCTGATCGGGTTCAATCATTTGCGCGTATTTTGAACGACGCGGGTATTACCACGACAGTGCGCAAGACCCGGGGTGATGACATCGACGCGGCGTGTGGACAATTGGCGGGTGATGTGAAAGACCGAACGCGTGTGGCAGATCGCATTGCAAAGCAAAGGTCTATTCGTATCAAGCTCATCCCCCTGCCAACGGTGAATGTTTCAGGAGTTTGACCCATGAATATCAGCAAGGGAATTGCTTTTTTGCCAACTTTTAAATATTGGTTTTTTGTGTTGTTAGCTGGGGCAGCAGTGTGGCTCTCTGGTTGTGCGTCTCAACCCAACGCACAAGGTGCAACACCTGGACGTACTGAGATTGTGACCGACTCGGATGAGTCAAGTGATCGTAAGCGTGCACGTATCAGGATTGAGTTGGCATCGGGGTATTTCGAGCAGGGCAAATCAAATATTGCACTTGATGAAATCAAATTGGCTATCTTGGCCGACCCCACATTCCCTGATGCCTACAGCTTACGCGGATTGGTTTACATGCGTCTGAATGACTTTGGTTTTGCAGAAGAAAGCTTTAATAAGGCATTGGCTTTGAAACCAGGGGATGGAAATGTGTTGCATAACCTGGGCTGGATGAAGTGCCAGCAAACCCTTTATCCACAAGCGTTTAGTTATTTCACAAGTGCGCTCAATGACCCTCTGTATTCCGGGCGTGCCAAAACGTTAATGACCCAAGGACTATGCCAAATTCGAGCAGGCCTACGTCCACAAGGAGAGGCCAGTCTGCTCAAGTCGTATGAATTTGATGCCGGAAACCCAGTGACTGGTTATAACTTGGCTAATTTGTTATATCAAAACAAGGATTTTGTCAGAGCCAGATTTTATATTCGCCGTATCAACAACAGTGAATTAGCGAATGCAGAGACCTTATGGCTAGGCATCAAAATCGAGAAGCAACTTGGCAATACAGAAAATGTGACCCAACTGGCGTTGCAACTTGAGAAGAGATTTTCGCAATCACCCGAAACAGCTGCTTATCGACGTGGTGACTTTAATGACTGAAAACGATACGGTAGAAGAACCTTCTGGCGCAGAGGTAATTGACAAAACCTCTGGCGCGGGTACTATTTTGCGGACAGCCCGTGAAGCGCAGGGATTGCATATTGCCATGCTGGCAGTGTCGTTGAAAGTGCCTGTGAAAAAGCTGGAGGCGCTGGAAGCGGATCGCTTTGATTTGTTGCCCGACATGGTGTTTGTTCGTGCTTTGGCGGCCAGTGTGTGTCGTTCTCTGAAAATAGACAGCGCGCCCGTGTTAGCGGCGTTGCCGCGATCTCAACAACCTCAAATCAAGACCGGTGAGTCAGGCTTGAACGCAGTTTTTGAAGATGCTTCTGGAGTAGGAGGACATGCTTTGATGGGGCAGTTGCGAAAACCATTGGGCATCACCGTGGCGGTGGTCATCGTTGGTATTTTGTCAATTGTTTTTTTACCTGAAAAATGGCTGGATTCATCTGTTTTTGCAGATCTGTCGGCTGAAGAAAAATCTTTGGCTGATGCCCAAGCTACAGAAAAATTTAAAGTCACAGACCCCGCTGTCAGTACTTCTGCACCTGGGCTGGCTCAGGTTGTTCAAGATTCGACGCCCTCGGTGGATGAGTCGGTTTCACCTGCTGTAAAACCATTAACCCAATCACCCATAGCTTATGCATCTTCTCCAGCATCATCGATACCTCCCATAACGGTGGCCAGTGACAGATCGGGTATGAACTTGTTTACCTTACGTGGGTTGGGTGAGTCATGGGTTGAAGTGGTGGATGCCAAGGGTGTATTGCAATTGCGAAAAACCCTGAATAAAGATGAGGTGATTTCTTTGGCCGGTGCATTACCCCTGTCCGTGGTTTTGGGGCGTGCAGATATGGTGTCAGTGTCGGTGCGAGGCAAACCTCTTGATACTTCGGCTTTGGCTAAAGATCATGTAGCCCGTTTTGAGGTGAAGTAATGAATTCAACTTTGCCAGTGATTCCTACAACTGCTTTGAGCAGTCAATCTTTTCAGGCGCGGGTGGTATGGGCAAATCGCGAGGTGACCGTGGGAGGTGGCGCGCCGGTTCGCGTGCAGTCCATGACCAATACTGACACCACGGATGTGATAGGTACCGCCATTCAGATCAAGCAGCTGGCTTTAGCGGGGTCTGAGTTGGTTCGCCTCACCGTGAATACACCGGAGGCGGCGCAAGCCGTGGCTCCGATACGTGAGCAGTTGGATCGCATGGGCATTGATGTGCCCCTGATTGGAGATTTTCATTACAACGGCCATCGTTTGTTGACTGATCACCCTGAGTGCGCTCAAGCCTTATCCAAATACCGAATCAACCCAGGTAACGTGGGTAAAGGTGACAAGCATGACCGGCAATTTGCAGTCATGATTGAAGCTGCCATGCGGTGGAATAAAGCGGTGCGAATAGGTGTCAACTGGGGTAGTCTTGACCAGGAGTTGCTGGCTCGGTTGATGGATGAAAACAGCCGTCGACCAATGCCATGGGATGCCAAATCGGTCATGTATGAGGCTTTGATTTCTTCTGCTATTGACTCTGCTGCTCAAGCGGTTGAGTTGGGTATGGCTTCCCAGCAGATCATCTTGTCCTGCAAGGTCAGTGGGGTTCAGGATTTGATTTCGGTGTACCGTGAATTGTCCAAACGTTGCCGTTACGCATTGCATTTAGGACTGACTGAAGCGGGTATGGGTGTCAAAGGTGCGGTTGCTTCGGCTACGGCGTTGTCTATTTTGTTGCAAGAAGGCATTGGCGACACCATTCGTGTTTCCCTGACGCCGCAGCCAGGTGAAGCTCGGACGCAAGAAGTGGTGATTGCGTCAGAAATTTTGCAAGCACTTGAGTTGCGTTCTTTTGTGCCCAGCGTGACAGCCTGCCCTGGGTGTGGTCGCACCACCAGCACCACGTTCCAGGAATTGACACAGCAAATTGAGCGGTTTTTGCGTGACCAAATGCCGGTATGGCGTGCCAGTTATCCCGGGGTTGAGAAGATGAAAGTGGCTGTGATGGGATGTATCGTGAACGGCCCTGGAGAAAGCAAGCAGGCTAATATTGGTATCAGCTTGCCGGGCACAGGTGAAGCGCCTGCTGCGCCGGTCTATATCGATGGTGAAAAGTGTCTGACGCTGCGCGGTGATGCCATTGCGCAGGAGTTTCAGGTGATAGTTGAAAATTATGTCAAGAGGCGTTTTGGTGCTCCGTCGGACACCATTGCCTAAGTTGAACTCCCATGTCTGTACAAGCAACTCCCACAAAAATAGAAAAACTCGCTGCCGTTAAAGGCATGAACGATGTATTGCCACCCGATTCAGCAATGGTTGAATGGTTGGAGGCCAAGGTGCGCGCCTTGATGGCGCGTTTTGCTTACCGCAACATTCGTACCCCAATTGTCGAAAAAACCCCTTTGTTCATACGTGGACTGGGCGAGGTGACAGACATTGTCGAAAAAGAAATGTATTGTTTTGAGGATCGTCTGAATGGCGATCCTTTGACACTGCGTCCGGAATCGACAGCAGGTGTGGTGCGTGCAGCCATTGAGCACAACATGCTTTATGACGGTGGCAAGCGGCTTTACTACATGGGGCCGATGTTTCGTCATGAGCGCCCACAAAAAGGTCGCTACCGGCAGTTTGACCAAATTGGCGCGGAAGCCCTTGGATACGCGGGCGCTGAAGTAGATGCCGAACTGATCTTGATGGCCAACGCTTTATGGAAAGAAATTGGCCTGGAGGATGTACGTCTGGAGCTCAACAGCTTGGGTCAGTCGGCAGAACGGTTGGCACACCGTCAAGCATTGATCACGCATTTTGAGCAGCATCAAGACCAGCTTGACGAGGATGCCAGAAGGCGTTTGTACAGCAATCCGTTACGTATTCTTGACACCAAAAATCCGCACATGCAGGCTTTGGTGGAAGCTGCACCCAAGCTGATGGACTTTCTGGGTGATGCATCCCTTGCGCATTTCAAGCGGCTGACCTCCATTCTTGAAGCCAATCAGGTTGCATACACCATCAATCCGCGTTTGGTTCGTGGCATGGACTATTACAACCTGACGGTTTTCGAATTCACCACCGACCGTTTGGGTTCGCAGGGTACGGTGTGCGCCGGTGGACGGTATGACTACCTTTTTGAACAGCTGGGGGGCAAACCTTCTCCGGCAGTGGGGTGGGCTCTGGGGGTTGATCGGGTGCTGGAACTGGCCAGGAGTGCTGGCCTGAAGGCCATGAACCCTACGCTGGATGCTTACGCAATTGTGAGTGACGAGGATGCCTTGCCGCTTGTATTGGCAACCTTGCAAACCTTGCGCACAGCAGGATTGAGCGTGCAAATGCATGCCAGCTCTGGAAGCGGTATGGGCAGCATGAAAAGCCAGTTCAAGCGAGCTGACAGCAGCGGGGCGCGCTATGCACTCATTTTTGGCCAAGATGAAATTGCAGCGCACCAAGTTACCGTCAAGCCGTTGCGTGATGCGTCTGCAACTCAGGCCACTGAGTCGCTGCGCGATGTGGCAACTTGGGCCGTCCGCCTACAATCAAACGCTTAACCGGAATATGTCATGGCGAATCAATTAGACCTCGAAGAACAAGAACAACTCGACCAAATCAAGCACTTCTGGAGCCAGTATGGCAACGCCATCACTTGGGTCTTGATTGTGGTTTTGGGGGCATTTGCCGGATGGAATTTCTATCAATATTGGCAACGTAATCAGGCGGTTGCGGCAGCCGCTCTTTTCGATGAGCTTGATCGCTCGGTTCAATCGTCTGATGCAACACGAATTGACCGTGTGTTTGGTGATATGAAATCCCGGTTTGCCTCTACTACTTACGCCCATCAATCAGGTTTGCTGGTTGCCAAGCAATACATGACCATGGGGAAAACTGATGCCGCCAAATCGGCATTGACTTGGGTGGCCGAGACTTCGTCTGACAAAGCTTATCAAGCCTTAGCCAAGCTTCGCATGTCAGCCATTTTGCTGGAAGATAAAAATTTTGATGCTGCATTAAACCAACTTAATGGCTCGTTTCCTGCAAGTTTTGAAGCATTGGTGGCTGATCGCAAGGGCGATGTTTTTGCTTCAAAGGGTGACAAAGTCAAGGCCATTGCTGAATATGAAAAGGCCTTTCGCTTGTTTGATGCGCGCACCGAATATCGGCAATTGGTCGTAGTTAAACTCAATGCCATGGGCGTTGATGTCCAAGCAAACGCATCAACAATCACTGTTGCAGAAAAGAAATAATAATTATGTTCAAGCAATTCTCAAAGGTTTCAATTCGTGCTGTTTGGGCTTGGGTTGTGGTTTCTTCATTGTCAGCCTGTTCAGGCGGACTTGTGAATCCCAAACCTGATGATCTCGGGCCTGATCCAGCCACATTGGCAGTGCGTCAAGTATGGAGCAGCAAAATTGGCGTGCTTGATTTCCCGTTGCAAATCAAAATTAACGGGCATGTGGTAACCGTTGCCAGCACTGATGGTGTGGTTGTGTCCATGGATGCACGCACTGGTACTGAACTTTGGCGTAACAACGCGGGTGCAGGCATTTCAGCCGGGGTTGGCAGTGATGGACATTTCGCTGGTGTGGTCACACGTGCCAATGAACTTGTGGTTTTTGAGAACGGTATTCTTCTTTGGCGTTCTTCTTTATCTACTCAAGTGTTCACTTCACCTCTGATTGCGGGTGAGCGAGTGTTTGTATTGGGGGCAGACCGCAGTTTGGCGGCGTTTGATGCCAAGAGCGGACGCAAATTATGGCGTCAACAACGCCCCGGTGATGCGCTGGTTTTGCGCCAACCCGGCATCCTTCTTGCCAAGGGAAATACCCTACTGGTAGGGCAGTCAGGTCATTTGACTGGCGTTAATCCAACCAACGGTACGGTGATGTGGGATGCCGCAGTAGCCACACCTCGTGGAACCAATGACATCGAGCGCCTTGTTGATTTGGTTGGTGGTGTGAGTCGCCAAGTGGATGTGATTTGCGTCAGGGCGTTTCAGTCTGCGGTGGGTTGTGTGGATACAACCAGGGGGATAACTAATTGGAAAAAATCATCTGTCGGAACGGTTGGCTTAGATGGTGACAACTTAAGGGTTTATGGAGTTGAAGATGACGGGCGATTGATAGCGTGGGCACGTGCAAGCGGAGAAGTGGCGTGGACTTCGGAACGCTTGCGCTATCGCCAGCTTAGTGCACCCTTGGTGTTGGGGCGATCGGTGGTGGTGGGCGATGAAGTGGGACTGGTGCACTTCCTCTCAAGAAATGATGGCGCTATTTTGAAGCGTTTGAGCACGGATGGCTCTGCCATCAAGGTTGCTCCGGTTGCGGCGGCGGATACTTTGGTTGTTTTAACCAGCAACGGTGGTATTTTTGGGTTTCGACCAGAATGACCCCGACTACTTTCATTTAACGCTGGATCGCATCTGATGAAACCTGTTTTGGCCTTGGTGGGCCGCCCCAACGTCGGCAAATCGACGTTGTTCAACCGCTTGACCAAGTCACGTGATGCCATCGTGGCTGACTTTGCCGGTCTGACCCGTGACCGACATTACGGCAATGGCAAGCAGGGCAAGCACGAATACATTGTGATTGACACCGGTGGTTTTGAGCCGGATGCAAATAGCGGCATTTTCAAGGAAATGGCCAAGCAAACCCGACAGGCTGTGGCCGAGTCCGATGTGGTCATTTTTGTGGTCGATGCCCGTGCAGGTGTGTCAGCGCAGGATCATGACATTGCCAATTACCTCAGGCGCTTGGGCAAACCTTGTGTGCTGGTTGCCAACAAGGCCGAGGGCATGCTCGAAGGCGTGCAACTGGTGGAGTTTTATGAGTTGGGTCTGGGTGAGGTGCATCCGGTGTCGGCTGCACATGGTCAAGGGATTCGATCCCTGATTGACATGGCGTTTGCGCCGCTTCATTTGAGCGATGAAGAAGCGTTGGATGAAGACCAGCCTGGTGTGATCAAGCTGGCGGTTGCAGGCCGTCCCAATGTGGGCAAATCAACTTTGATCAATGTCTGGCTGGGCGAGGAGCGCCTGGTGGCTTTTGATTTGCCGGGGACCACCCGTGACGCAATTTCTGTGCCCTTTGAGAGAAATGGACAGAAGTTTGAACTGATTGATACAGCTGGCTTGCGTCGTCGAGGTCAGGTATTTGAAGCCATTGAAAAATTCTCGGTTGTGAAAACCTTGCAGGCTATTGAATCGGCCAATGTTGTGCTGTTGCTGATTGATGCGACGCAAGGGGTGACCGATCAAGATGCCCACATTGCGGGCTACATCCTTGAAAATGGTCGGGCCGTGGTGCTGGCGGTAAACAAATGGGATGCGGTGGACGAATACCAGCGCGAATTGGTCAAGCGGTCGATTGAAACTCGCTTGCCGTTTTTAAAATTCGCCAACATGCATCTGATTTCAGCGCAAAAGCGTCAAGGTTTGGGGCCCTTGTGGGCCTCCGTTACGCAGGCCTACAAAGCAGCCAATTGCAAAATGTCCACACCCGTGTTGACGCGTTTGTTGCTGGAGGCGGTGCAATTCCAAAGCCCCAAACGTGCCGGCATGTACCGCCCCAAATTGCGCTATGCACACCAAGGTGGTATGAACCCGCCGGTGATCGTGATTCATGGCAATTCGCTCGATCATGTCACAGAGGCTTACAAGCGTTTTCTTGAAGGGCGTTTTCGCAAGGAATTCGATTTGGTAGGCACGCCGCTCCGAATCGAATTCAAGACTTCCGAGAATCCTTTTGCAGATAAATCTGCTTGACTCAGTCAGTAACAGCCTTGGCTGTTCCAACTTTATTGTGGAATTCAACAGCTTGCCAATCAAATCTGCAATCTGCTGTGTTATCGTTTCCCCTTCTTAAATTTCCAGAACACGGAGAATATCGTGAGCAACAAAGGCCAACTTCTACAAGATCCGTTCCTGAACACGCTGCGTCGGGAACATGTACCGGTGTCTATTTATCTGGTGAATGGCATCAAACTACAAGGTCAGATCGAATCTTTTGATCAATATGTCGTTCTGTTACGCAATACCGTGACGCAAATGGTCTACAAACACGCCATTTCAACCATTGTTCCTGGCCGTGCCGTGAATTTTGCTGCTGGTGAGGGTGACCAAGCTGCAGCAGCCTGAATCCAAAGGCGCTCCTACTCTGCTAGTAGGGGTTGATTTTGGACTTCCCCATTTTGACGACAAACTAGAAGAGCTAGGTCTGTTGGCCCAGACGGCCGGCTTGCGTCCGGTCGCCCGATTGACCTGCAAGCGCCGCGCACCGGATGCAGCTTTGTTTGTTGGCAGTGGCAAAGCCGATGAAATAAAGTCGCTGGCGCAGGAACTTGGTGCGCAAGAGGTTTTGTTTGACCAGAGTCTGAGTCCGGCGCAACAGCGCAACCTTGAACGTCATCTGGAACTTCCGGTCAATGACCGCACCTTGCTGATTTTAGAAATCTTTGGTCAACGAGCGCGCAGCCATGAAGGCAAGTTGCAGGTAGAGTTGGCGCGGCTGCAGTACCTGAGCACGCGATTGGTGCGGCGCTGGTCGCACCTGGAGCGTCAAAGTGGTGGCATTGGCATGCGCGGTGGACCGGGTGAAACCCAGATCGAGCTGGATCGTCGCATGATTGGGGACAACATCAAACGCATCAAAGAGCGCCTGGTCAAGGTTAAGCGCCAGCGCCAGACACAGCGACGCCAACGTGATCGGCGCGATGCCTTCAATATCTCTTTGGTGGGTTACACCAATGCAGGCAAGTCAACCTTGTTCAATGCGTTGGTCAAGGCGCGTACCTATGCAGCCGATCAACTGTTCGCCACACTGGACACCACCACACGCCAACTTTATCTGGGCGAGGTCGGGCGCATGGTCTCCTTGTCTGACACGGTGGGTTTCATTCGTGACTTGCCACACGGTCTGATAGATGCTTTTCAGGCAACCTTGCAAGAAGCGGTCGATGCCGATTTGTTGCTTCATGTGGTGGACTTTTCCAGTCCGGATCATGCAGAGCAAATGGTACAGGTGCAACAAGTGTTGGCTGAAATTGGTGCGGCAGACATTTCACAAATACTGGTGTTCAACAAACTCGATGCGGTAGACGCTGAAAAACAACCTGTGACCATGCAAGACAGCTATGACCTGGGCGGTGTGGCTACGCCCCGGGTATTCATCAGCGCACAGCAGGGGCTGGGCTTGGCCTTGTTGAGACAAACACTGGTTGAGCAGGTTATGGCAGCCAAAGGCGTAGCGCTTTTGCCATCGCATTTCCCTCCAAGTGGTGAGGCTGGACTTTGATTCGGCACAATCTGATCTGTAAACACAAGAGTTGATTTGATGAAACTTTCATTTTCCACCCTCAGTCTGGCAGGATTGCCCCAACGTTTGCGGGGTATGTTCAACCTCAATGACCCCCGCTGGGGGCGCAGCGACGACAAACCTGCAGATGTAAACAACGCTGACCAGCCTGAAGCCAAGCCACCCGCAGCGGATGCACCTCAGCCACAAGATCGTGGCCCACGGCGTAACCCCACCCAGGGTCCACCTGATCTGGATGAACTCTGGCGTGACTTCAACCGCAAACTCGGTGGCTTGTTTGGTAATACCAAATCTGGCGGCCGTGGCGCACCGCCCAGTGGTGGTTCTGGTTCAGGCGGTGGTTTTCAGCCCGACATGAAAAGTGCCGGTATTGGTGCGGGCTTGGTGCTTGCCGTGGCCGTGTTGATCTGGTTGGGTACCGGCTTCTTCATTGTTCAAGAAGGTCAACAGGCAGTGATCACCCAGTTTGGCAAATACCATTCCACCGTTGGGGCAGGTTTTAACTGGCGACTGCCCTATCCAGTTCAACGCCATGAACTGGTTTTTGTGACCCAAATTCGTTCGGTGGATGTCGGGCGTGACGTGGTCATCAAGGCCACTGGACTGCGCGAATCGGCCATGTTGACCGAAGACGAAAACATCGTCGAAATCAAGTTCGCGGTGCAGTACCGCCTAAGCGATGCGCGTGCCTTCTTGTTCGAGAGTAAAAATCCGGCGGATGCGGTAGTGCAAGCGGCAGAAACTGCGGTTCGTGAAGTGGTTGGCAAAATGAAAATGGACAGTGCCCTGTCTGAAGAGCGCGACCAGATTGCACCGCGTGTGCGTGCCATGATGCAAAAAATCCTGGATCGTTACAAGGTGGGTATTGAGGTGGTGGGCATCAACTTGCAGCAGGGTGGGGTACGTCCCCCCGAGCAGGTGCAGGCTGCCTTTGACGATGTGCTCAAGGCCGGTCAAGAACGCGAACGCGCCAAGAACGAGGCGCAAGCCTATGCCAATGATGTGATACCGCGTGCCGTGGGTGCTGCTTCGCGCTTGAAAGAAGAGGCCGATGCTTACAAGTCCCGTATCGTGGCGCAGGCGCAGGGCGATGCGCAACGTTTCAAGTCGGTGTTGGCCGAGTATCAACGTGCCCCCCAAGTCACGCGTGACCGCATGTACATCGATGCCATGCAGCAAATTTATTCCAGTGTGACCAAAATTGTGGTGGACTCCAAACAAGGCTCCAACCTGTTGTATTTGCCGTTGGACAAGCTCATCAAAATGACCGGTCAAGTGTCAGAAGAGGTAGCCGCTGGTTCTCTACCTGCGGCTACATCCAGCACGCCCCCCCCCAACACGGCATCTGCTGCAGCAGATGCACGTACCCGCGACGCGGCCCGTGCCCGTACGCGTGAAACCCGATAGGAGCCGCGCATGAATCGCCTGGGATTTGTTATTTCGAGTCTGTTGTTTGTGCTGGCCATTGCCAGCTCCACCTTGTTTGTGGTTGATCAGCGCCAATTTGGGGTGGTGTTTGCTTTGGGGCAAATCAAAGAAGTCATCACCGAACCCGGTTTGAACTTCAAGCTGCCGCCACCTTTTCAGAATGTTTCATACATCGACAAGCGTTTGTTGACACTCGACAGTACGGATAACGAGCCGGTGTTGACGGCGGAAAAGCAGCGCGTGGTGATTGACTGGTACGTGCGCTGGCGTATTTCCGAGCCCACTGAATACATTCGCAACGTGGGTACTACCGAAGCTGCTGGTGCCAGCCAGCTCAACCGCGTGGTGCGCAATGCTTTTCAGGAAGAGGTCAACAAGCGCACCGTTAAAGAGCTTTTGTCAGCCAAGCGCGAAGAGGTGATGGACGACGTTAAAAAAGAAGTCCTTAGTCAGGTGCGTGGTGTCAAGCCCTGGGGCGTGGATGTGATTGACGTGCGCATCACTCGGGTTGACTACGTGGATGCCATCACCGAATCGGTCTACCGCCGCATGGAAGCCGAGCGCAAGCGGGTGGCCAATGAACTGCGTTCCACCGGTTTTGCCGAAGGCGAAAAAATTCGTGCTGATGCTGACCGGCAGCGTGAAATCACGGTCTCCAATGCCTACCGCGATGCACAGAAAATCAAGGGCGAAGGCGACGCCAATGCCTCGCGCCTTTACGCCGAAGCCTTTGGTCGTGACCCCCAGTTTGCCCAGTTTTACCGTAGTCTGGATGCTTACAAGTCATCTTTTGCTTCCAAAAATGACGTGATGGTTCTGGATCCTTCAAGCTCAGAATTCTTCAAGTCGATGCGTGGTGGTGTACCAGCTCCTGCCAAAAAATAAGCGCAGGAACCAGGTTTGGACAGCACGACTTTCTGGCTAGCCTTTGCGCTGGTGCTGGTGATAGAAGGCTTCATGCCTTTTGTGTCACCGGGCATCTGGCGCAAAACTTTCCTGCAAATCCTGCAACTCTCTGACGGGCAGTTGCGTTTCTTTGGTCTGGCCAGTTTGTTGTCGGGGCTGGTGCTGATTTGGTTTGTGGTTTGAGCCAATATGGTGTTTTAGCCCGGTAAAATCACGGTTTTAACAGCCTACCAAAATCACATGTCTGCTTGGGTCCTGCCGGATCACATTGCCGATGTCTTGCCGTCTGAAGCACGGCACATCGAAGAATTACGTCGAAATTTGCTGGATACCGCACGCTGTTATGGCTACGAGCTGGTCATGCCGCCGTTGTTGGAACACCTTGAATCCCTGTTGTCGGGCTCGGGTGAGGCGCTTGACCTGCAAACCTTCAAATTGGTCGATCAGCTCTCGGGTCGCATGATGGGGCTGCGTGCCGACAGCACGCCCCAGGTTGCGCGCATTGATGCGCACCTGCTCAACCGTGCCGGGGTCACGCGCCTGTGTTATTGCGGGTCGGTGTTGCACACCCGGGCCAGTGCACCGCACGCCACCCGCGAACCCTTGCAGTTTGGCGCTGAAATTTATGGTCATGCGGGCCTGGAAGCTGACATTGAAGTGCTCACGCTGGCCCTGGATTGTTTGCGTGCCGCCAAGCTGGCGCAGCCCAGTGTTGACCTGGCAGATGCCCGCTTGGTCAAGGTGCTACTGGCCGGTATTGCCGTCTCACCACAGCAGCTCAAGCAGTTGCACGCCGCTCTGGTGGTCAAAGACATGCCCGAGCTGAAATCACTGACCCAAGATATGCCTGCACCGGTGCGCCAGGGCTTGCTGGCACTGGTCAAGCTATACGGCGATCAAACCGTACTGATTGAGGCAGAAAAAGCACTCCCGCCCTTGCCAGGTGTGCATGAGGCGCTACAAAATTTGAAGCGCCTGGCAGACCATCTGGTGGGTGTGAAGGTCACTTTTGATTTGGCTGATTTGCGTGGTTATTCGTATTACACCGGCGCACGCTTTGCGATCTATGCACCCGGCGTTAGCAATGCCTTGGTGCGTGGCGGACGCTATGACGAGGTGGGTGCGGTGTTTGGCCGTAACCGTCCAGCGGCCGGTTTCAGCCTGGATATCAAGGCCCTGGTCAGCGCCGTTGAGGCGCAACCCTTGAAGCCTGCTATTCATGCACCGTGGCGTGACGATGTCCGCTTGAGTGCCGCCCTTGCTGCATTGCGCGCACAAGGCGAGATTGTGGTGTGCGTCTTGCCCGGACATGAGCGTGAAGTGGATGAATTTTTATGCGACCGTGAGCTGATCGAGGTAGCCGGTCAGTGGGTTGTGCAGGCAATGAATTGAAACTAGAGGCAAATTGAAAATGACTGCGATCAAAGGACGTAATGTGGTGGTGGTTGGCGCCCAGTGGGGCGACGAAGGCAAAGGCAAACTGGTCGATTGGCTCACTGAGAGCGCGCAGGGCGTGGTGCGTTTTCAGGGGGGGCACAACGCTGGGCACACGCTGGTGATCAACGGGGTCAAGACGGCCTTGCACCTGATTCCCAGCGGCATCATGCGCCCGGGGGTCAAGTGTTATATCGGTAATGGCGTGGTGCTTTCGGCTGCCAAGCTGTTCGACGAAATTGAGACGCTGGAAAGCCGCGGGGTTGAACTTCGTTCGCGCCTGCGCGTGAGCGAGCTTTGCCCCTTGATTTTGCCTTTTCACGCAGCCCTGGACGTGGCCCGGGAAGCGGCGCGCGAGCAGGGTGGCAGCGAAAAAATTGGCACCACGGGGCGCGGCATTGGCCCGGCTTACGAAGACAAAATTGCCCGCCGTGCACTGCGGGTGCAAGACCTGAAGTATCCCGAGCGTTTTGCCAGCAAACTGCATACTTTGCTGACTTTGCACAACCATGTCTTGACCACCTTTTTGGGTTCCAAATCGTTTGACTTTGGCTCCACGCTGGCACCGTACATGAAAGACGGCGAGGTACTTTTTCAGGCGGTTTATGACGAGGCCATGCGCCACGCCGAACTGCTCAAACCCATGATGGCCGACGTGTCGCGTGAATTGAACGAGGCTCACCTCAAAGGCGAAAACCTGCTGTTTGAAGGCGCACAGGGAACACTGCTCGATGTCGACCATGGCACCTACCCGTTTGTGACT
This sequence comes from Comamonadaceae bacterium CG2_30_57_122, assembly GCA_001871515.1. GTDB lineage: Bacteria > Pseudomonadota > Gammaproteobacteria > Burkholderiales > Burkholderiaceae_C > Rhodoferax. The sequence goes on along the minus strand of MNXW01000040.1, from coordinate 11,002 downwards.
TCCAGCAACTGCGTGGCGGGCAATGCTGCCGCTGGTGCTGGCGTCGGCCCGGGCATGCTGCATTACATCCTGGGCATTGCCAAGGCTTATTGCACACGCGTCGGTGGCGGCCCGTTCCCGACCGAACTGGAATGGGAAAAGGCGGGCACACCGGGTTACCACATGAGCACCATTGGTGCTGAAAAAGGCGTGACCACCGGGCGCAGCCGACGTTGTGGCTGGTTTGACGGGGCCTTGCTCAAACGCTCGGCTCAAGTCAACGGCCTGACTGGTTTGTGCATCACCAAACTCGACGTGCTCGACGGCCTTAAAGAACTCAAGCTGTGCACCGGCTATGAACTCGACGGTGAAGTCACCGACATTCTGCCCATGGGCGCGGACGACATTGCACGCTGCAAGCCGATTTATGAAACCCTGGAAGGCTGGAGCGAAAGCACGGTCGGTGTCACTCAGTACGACAAGTTGCCTGCAGCAGCCCGGCTCTATTTGCAGCGCATTGAGCAGGTCACCGGGGTGCCGATCCACGTGGTCTCTACCAGCCCGGATCGTGACCACACCATCATGATGCGTCACCCCTTTTTGGCTGATTAATTTCATTGATAAAATTGACCTCTAGCCCTTTATTTATATGGGCTAGTAGCTATAAATAGAGGAGTATTCTGATGTTGACAGAAGACGGCAAACACTTGTACGTGAGTTACGACGAATACCACAACCTGATCGAAAAACTGGCCATCAAAATTCACCAGTCGGGCTGGGTGTTTGACACCATCTTGTGTCTGGCGCGTGGCGGCATGCGCCCCGGAGACATCCTGTCGCGCGTGTTTGACAAGCCCCTGGCCATCATGTCCACCAGCTCATACCGCTCAGCTGCGGGTACGGTGCAAGGCAAGCTTGACATGGCTCACTACATCACCACACCCAAAGGTGAAATTGCGGGCAAAGTGCTGCTGGTGGATGACCTGGCGGACACAGGCTACACCCTCAATGCCGTGGTGCATCAACTCAAGAATGAATACAAACCGATCACTGAGCTGCGTAGCGCAGTGATCTGGAGCAAAGCCGTATCCACCTTCACGCCAGACTATTGCGTCGACTACCTGCCCAGCAACCCCTGGATTCACCAGCCCTTTGAGAGCTACGACAGCCTGCGCCCCGAAAATTTGCTGACCAAGTGGAGCGTTTGAGTTTTTAAAGCGCACCCGTCATGACCGATTTCATCACCACCCTGATTCATCACCCATACCAGCCACCGGCTGGGTTTGCCGCGCCGCAACCAGGTGTGTTCAAGGCTTCTACCGTGTTTTTTCCCAGCGTGGCAGCCATGCGGCAATTCGACTGGAAAGACAAAACCGCCTACACCTACGGCCTGCATGGCACGCCCACCACCTACATGCTGGAGGAGCGGCTGTGCACCCTGGAGGGCGGAGCGCAATGTCTGCTGGTGTCCAGCGGCTTGGCCGCGATCGCGACGGTGTCGCTGGCCCTGTTGAAATCAGGCGACGAGGTGCTGCTGCCTGACAATGCCTATGGCCCATCCAAGTCGCTGGTCGAAGGGGAACTCAAGGGCTGGGGCATCAGCCACCAGTATTTCGACCCCATGAACCCGGCCGATCTGGCGGCCAAGATATCGCCCAAAACCCGATTGGTCTGGCTGGAAGCGGCAGGTTCGGTCACGCTTGAGTTTCCAGACTTGTGCGAGCAGGTGCGCATCTGCAAGTCGGCCAAAGTCATTTGTGCACTGGACAACACCTGGGGCGCGGGCTTGGCGTTCAAACCCTTTGACCTGCTGCCCGGTCATCAACCCGTTTTGGGTGTCGATATCTCCATCCATGCCTTGACCAAGTACCCCAGCGGTGGCGGTGATGTGTTGATGGGTAGCGTCATCACGGTGGACGAGCGCCTGCACATGTTGCTTAAGCTGTGTCACATGCGCCTGGGGCTGGGCATTGGTGCCAATGATGCAGAAACGGTGCTGCGTTCCTTGCCCAGCTTGCCCATGCGCTACCGTGCTCATGACGAGGCCACACGCATCCTGGCGCAGTGGTGTACCCAGCGCAGCGAGTTTGCCCAGGTGTTGCACCCGGCATTGCCCAATTCGCCCGGTCATGCCCATTGGCAAAAGCTTTGCCAGTTGGACGCGGGGGGCGCTGCTGGTTTGCTGAGTGTGATTTTTAAACCTGAATATGGCCAGGCGCAGGTGGATGCCTTTTGCAATGCACTCAAGCTGTTCAAAATTGGCTACAGCTGGGGCGGGCCGATCAGTTTGGTCGTGCCCTATGAATTGGCCAGCATGCGCCAGCATTGGCCAGCCCATCTGCGTCAAGGCATCTTGGTGCGCTTTTCGGTGGGGCTTGAGTCGGTACTGGATTTGCAGGCTGATGTGGCGCAAGCGCTGACAAGCGTTCGCTTAAGCTGATTTGGACGCTTCGTCGATGGGGCAAGCGCTGCCGGGTAAAATGGGTCAACTAACTTGAAAGAACACCTTGGCAACACCTAATTACGGCTACGAAAAGCGTCAAAAAGAATTGGCGAAAAAGAAGAAAAAAGAAGAAAAGCTCAAAGAAAAAGCCCAGCGCAAAGCGGGCGATGGCCTGCCTGATGCCCCATTGTCAGACGGCGAACAGGCCTCTGGTGAACCCGCCAGCGCTTGAAATTCTCGCCAAAAATCTCTGCAGCCGTTGACCTTTTCAGGTCTTGAACGGCAAAAATCACACTGTATTCGCCGTGATGATCTCACCTGCCAGCGTCGTCATGGCAGCGGCTGAGCGGTTGTCAGGCGTGATCGTTTGCGCCTTTACAAACTGCTCAAAATTGCGTTCCATGGATTGCTGGTAGGCCGGGTCATAGTGGTTTTTTAGCAAGTCCATGACCACGGCATCAAACCTGCCTGCGCGGGCCTGGGCCTGCCAGGCTTCAACCACCACATGGCCTTTGAGTGGGATCAGCACCGACAAACGGTTGCAGAAATAGTCCACATCGTCCACCATGTGGTGGTAGTCCTCCAGCAGCAAGGCCACGCGTTCCATGTCGTTCAACTGAAGGTTCAGGCAGGGGCTTGAGCGCATGGTTTCCATCAGGCTGATCGGCACACTCAAATTGCCAACTTTTTTGCTTTCGCTCTCCACAAACACCGGGCGCTCAGGTTCAAAGTGACGCAATCTGTCCCATATCAGGGTGTCAAAGTGCTTTTGCGACGGTTGCGCCAGCCCCGGGATAGCCCCTAGGACGGAGCTGCGGTGGTTTGCAAGGTCTTCCAGGTCCAGCACTTGTGCACCTTGTGCCGCCAGTGCCTGCAACAGTCTGGTTTTGCCACTGCCGGTGGGGCCACAGACCACCTTGAAATGCAGGCGGTCGACTTGCTGCGTGATGTCCTGCACGATGGCCGCTCTAAAAGCTTTGTAGCCCCCCTCGATCAACGTCACCCGAAAGCCGATCTGGCTCAAAATCAAGGACAAGGCACCGCTGCGTTGCCCGCCGCGCCAGCAGTAAGCCAGCGGTTTCCATTCCCTGGGTTTGGCCAGCACGTGCCGTTCTATGTGGGCCGAAATGTTGCGTGCGGCGATGGCCGCACCGCGTTTGCGTGCTTCAAACGGATTGACCTGTTTGTACAGCGTGCCAATTTCAATGCGCTCGGCATTGTTCAGCGTTGGCCAGTTCACCGCACCGGGCAGGTGATCTTCGGCAAATTCATCTTCACTGCGGGCATCGATCACGGTGTCAAACTCAGTCCACCGCTGGATCACCTCGGTGGCACTCATTGGGGTCAAACTCATTGCAATCCTTTTTTGATGTCGGGCCACACGTTGGCCAGGATCAGCGGGTGGGCTTCTGACTTGGGGTGAATGCGGTCGGCCTGAAACCACTTCAAGCTGTCAGGCACATCGGCAATGCCCCTCAAGAAAAAAGGCACGACTGCGGCTTTGCTGGTCTTGGCGGTTTGTGTATAAGTGTTGGAAAACGCCTGGGCGTATTCGCGGCCGTAATTGGGCGGCACTTGCATGCCCAGCAGCAACACGCGCGCGCCGGCCTGTTTGGCCGTTTGAACCATGCTCGTCAGGTTGTCCTGTGTCATGGCCAGCGGCAGGCCACGCAGGGCATCGTTGCCACCCAGTTCGATCACCACCAGGCTGGGCTGATGCTGGGCCAGCAGGGCTGGCAGACGCGAGCGCCCGCCCGAGGTGGTGTCGCCGCTGATGCTGGCGTTGATCACAGAAGCGTTTATTTTCTCGGCAAGCAGTTTTTTTTCAAGCAAAGCCACCCAACCTGTGCCGCGCTGCAACCCATATTCGGCACTGAGCGAATCACCCAGAACCAGGATACGCGGCGCTGGTTTCGTCTGTTTTGTGGCAGCAGGTGCAGCGGTGTTCAACCCTACAAACAGGGCTGCAGCGCCCAGCGCGATAAAGTAGCGTCGACAAGAGGGTTGATGTTGATTAAAGGAATTCATGTCTGATTGCATTATTTCGGTTGAACACGTGTTCAAAAGTGTGACCGACTCCACCGGCACGCTTGACATTTTGCGTGATATTGATTTTTCTCTTTTGAGCAAGGAAACAGTCGCTATTGTCGGTGCCTCGGGCTCGGGCAAAAGCACCTTGCTATCGATCATTGCCGGCCTTGACACCCCAAGCAGCGGCACGGTGCGTCTGGCGGGGCAAGACCTATTTGCACTAAGTGAAGATGCGCGTGCCGCACTGCGGGCTGAAAAAGTGGGTTTTGTGTTCCAGAGTTTTCAATTGCTGGGCAACCTGAGCGCACTTGAAAACGTCATGTTGCCGCTGGAGTTGGCTGGGCGGCGCGATGCCGCCCAAGCGGCCACCGACATGTTGGCACGGGTGGGCTTGTCGCAGCGCCTGGCCCATTACCCCAAGGTGCTCTCCGGCGGTGAACAGCAACGCGTGGCACTGGCACGCGCCTTTGTGGTGCAACCTGCGTTGCTGCTGGCGGATGAACCCACCGGCAGCTTGGACTTTGCCACTGGCGAGAAGGTGATGGCGCTGATGTTTGACCTGAATCGTGAACTTGGCACCACACTGGTGCTGGTTACGCACGACCGCGCCATGGCCACACGCTGCCAACGCGCCATCACCATCGAGGCCGGTTGCATCGTCTGAAACCGGACGCCTAGCCCCGATAATCGGGGCATGTCTACCCCTAAAACCCTGTTCGGCTTTCATGCCGTGGGCGTGCGCCTGAAGACCGCACCCCAATCCATTCTTGAAATTTTCATTGACCCCGGCCGCCGTGACGCGCGCATGCGCCAGTTTTTAGAGCGTGTGCAAGAGGCCGGTGTGCGCCTGCAAGAAGCCGATGGTGTCCGGCTGGCACGCCTGGCAGGCAGCCACGGCCATCAGGGTGTGGTGGCCAGGGTGAACCAGATTGCGCAAGTGCATTCGCTGGACGAATTGCTTGAAAACCTGGAAGCCGCCAACGCCGACCTGCCTTTGGCCGAGCGCACCCAGCCCCTGATTCTGGTGCTGGACGGTGTTACCGATCCGCACAACCTGGGAGCTTGCCTGCGGGTGGCCGACGGTGCCGGAGCACACGCGGTGATTGCGCCCAAAGACCACGCAGCGGGCATTAACGCCACGGTGGCCAAGGTGGCCAGCGGCGCGGCTGAAACCGTACCGTATTTTATGGTCACCAACCTGGCGCGTACCCTCAATGAACTCAAGGAACGCAACATCTGGATCATCGGCACCAGCGACCAAGCCACCCAAACGCTGTACCAGACAGACCTGAAAAGTCCGGTGGCCCTGGTGCTAGGCGCAGAAGGTGACGGCATGCGAGCCCTGACCGCCAAAACCTGCGACCAACTGGTTAGCATTCCAATGCGTGGAGCGGTGGAAAGCCTGAACGTGTCGGTGGCCAGTGGCGTGTGCCTGTATGAGGCCTTGCGCCAGCGCGCTGTGGCATCGACTGCCACTGTCGCGTGACGAATGTTGACCCCAAACCAAACCAAACCAAACCAAAACAAACCAGACCAGACCAAAGGAATGTGATGAATACTACTAAATTAAGAGCTGCTTGCTCAATATTGACGGGGGCTACAGCCCTTTTTCTCTTAACAAGTTGCACCCAGGAGCAGCAGAACAAGATCAGCCGCGACATCCAGAACTGGACCGGTACCAACGGCGTGCTGGAGTTTTATGCCGGTGACAAGGTGGTGCGCCGGTTCTTGAAAATTGACAAACTCTCCACCGCCATGGGCACGCAAGACAACCTGCCGCGCCCGTACCGCTTTGGCTATGGTGTGATGGATGAAAACCTGAACTTCATCGTCGACCCGACCGAGAAAAAAGTCTACTTCGAGATCAGCGACTACGCCTCCAACTACCTGTTTTTTGAAAATCCGCACTGACCCATCTGAGTGTTGAGACATAAAAAAACGCGGCACAGTGGCCGCGTTTTTTAGTCTCTAACAAGTGAATTCTTTGTATTTTCAGCGCAGACTTCACGCGGTTTGAGGCATGGCTGGGTTAGGTGTTCAAAATTTTATTCAACTTTGGCTTTGTTGCGCAGTTCTTCCTGGTATTTGGCCAGTTTTTGCTGTTGCAGTTGTTGCGCCACTTGGGGTTTGACATCGTCGAGTTTAGGCAATTGGGCATCACGGATGTCGTCCAGACGGATCACGTGGTAGCCAAACTGTGATTTGACTGGCGTGTCGGTTGTTTGACCCTTGGTGAGTGCCTTCAAAGCGGTGGCAAATTCAGCCACATAGTTGCCCGCAGGTGCCCAGTCCAGGTCACCGCCCTTGGCACCAGAGCCTGGGTCTTTGCTGGCTTTTTTGGCGATTTCGTCAAACTTGCCACCTTTTTTCAGCTGGGCAATGATGGCTTTGGCTTCGGCTTCTTTTTCTACCAGAATGTGACGGGCGCGGTACTCTTTGCCACCGTTGGATGCGGCAAACTTGTCGTACTCGGCCTGGATGTCGGCATCGGTCACCGGATGGGTTTTTTGGTAGTTGGTGAACAGCTCGCGGATCAAGATGGTCTGGCGTGCCAATTCCATTTGGGTCTTGAAGTCTTCAGAGGCATCCAGCCCCATTTTTTGGGCTTCCTGGATGAACACTTCTCGGGCGATGACTTCGTCCTTGATTTGTTGTTGCATCTCAGGCGTGACCTGACGGCCAGAGCGAGCCACCTGCTGGCTTAGCGCTTCCACGCGTGCCATGGGGACGGCTTTGCCATTGACGATGGCCACGTTTTGCGCATCTGCCACGGCAGACAGGCTGCCCATCAGGGCGACAAAAGCAATGCTTGAGATAAGTTTCTTTTTCATGCAAATTTCCTGCGGTTCAAAGTAAAAAGGTTTGGGTGGGGTTTCAGCCCGCTGCAGTCAAGCGGTGGGTGTTTGGGCTTCAATGGCCAGCGCGTGCAGGCCTTGATCCATGAAATCTTGGAGCGCATCATACACAAGCCGATGCCGTGCAATCGGGGTTTTGCCGGTAAATAAAGGTGAAGTGATGCGCACCCGAAAGTGGCTGCCAAAGCCGGTGCCATTGGCTCCGGCGTGGCCGTGGTGCTGATGACTCTCGTCGATCACTTCAAGCTGAGTCGGCTGCAAAACCTGTTGCAAGCGCAGTTGCAGTTGCGTAGCGGTGGGGGCGTGTGTGCTCATGGTGTGGGTGTCTTGGCCTCGTCAGTGACCAGGTAGCGTGAAATGTAAAACCCTTGACCCACAATGAACACCAGTGGAAAGGCATAGCCCCAAAGTTTGAAGTTCACCCAGGCTTCGGTGCTGTAGTAAGCCGCCACGTAGCCATTGATGATCGCCATGAAGGCGCTGTAGCCGATCCACAGCAGGTTCAGCCGCATCCACACCAATTCGGGCAGTGTCAACTGGCTGCCCAACAGCATTTTCAAGAAGTTCTTTTTATAAACCCAGACGGCAACCGCCAGTGCAATCGCCATTGCGGCATACAACACGGTGGGTTTCCATTTGATGAATCGGTCGTCGTGCAGCACCAGGGTCAGCGTGCCAAACACCAGCACCAAGGCCAGTGTCACCTTGTGCATCATCTGCAGTTTGCGGTCAATGCCGTAGATCAGCGCCATTTGCAGCACCGTGGCAGCCATCAGCACGCCGGTACCGATGTAAATGTCATAGACCTTGTAGGCACCAAAGAACAGCAGGATAGGGAAGAAGTCGATCAGTATTTTCATGTAGGGGTGAAGTTTAACGAAGCCGAGTTCATGCAATAGCGCAGGCCAGTGTCGGTGGGGCCGTCCTCAAACACATGGCCCAGGTGTGCTCCGCATTGAGCACAGACGGTTTCGACCCGCTTCATGCCGTGGCTGGTGTCGGTGATTTCGCTGATGGCTCCCAGCACGGCCAGCGAAAAACTCGGCCAGCCGCAGCCCGCATCAAACTTGGTGCTGGCGTCAAACAGTTTGTTGCCACAGCAGATGCAGTGGTAACTGCCATCCGCCCATTGGCGCTCGTATTTGCCGGTAAAAGGCCGTTCGGTGGCCTTATGGCGCGTGACCTGAAAGGCAACGGGTTCTGCACCGCGTTGTTGTAGCAGAGCCTGCCACTCGTCATCGGTTTTTTGAACGGGAAAGGTCATGGTGAAATTGCTCTCGAAAAATTCAGGAACTGCAACTGATCTCAATCTGGCTGGCCCAGTCGGGCGGAAAACCGGCTTCGTGCTCAAAACCTGGGTGCTCGTCAAACGGGCTGTTCAGCAATGTGAGCAACTTGGATACACCCGAGAAGTTTTTGTTCCTGGCGGCCGTAATGGCTTCTTCGCCCAGGTAGTTGCGCAGTACAAACTTGGGATTTATTTTAAGCATCAAATCGGCCTCTAGCCCTTGCTGTGTATGTGTAACCAGCTCTGAATAACGTAGCATCCAGGCATCGAATGCCGGGCGATCCAGAAACAGGTCACGCACCGGTGTGGTGTGGCCGTCGACCCGCGCATGGCTCAGCCGTCGCCAAAAAATGGTGTAGTCCACCTTGTCACGTGCCATCAGGCTCAGCAGGTCTTCAATGAGCGCGTCCGGTGCATCGGCCAGCCCCAGCTTGGCACACATCAGCTGGTGGTACTTGGCGGCAAACAAAGGTTTGAAAGCGTCAAGTGCTTGCAGCGCCAGGGATTGTTCGCCAATCAAGGGCAGCAGCGCTTGTGCCAACGCGTACAGGTTCCAGTGGGCGATGTCGGGCTGATGGTCAAAGGCGTAGCGGCCCGCGCGGTCGGTGTGGTTGCAAATATGGCCGGGGTCATAGGCATCCAGAAACTGGAACGGCCCGTAGTCCAGGGTCAGCCCCAACAGACTCATGTTGTCGGTGTTCATGACCCCATGGCAAAAGCCCACCGCTTGCCAATGCGCCACCATCATGGCCGTGCGCTCTGTCACCGTTTGCAGCAAGTTGGCATAGGCGTTGCCTGCCAGCGTGCTGGCCTGCAAACACTCGGGGTAATAGCGCTCAAGGCAATAGTCGGCCAGCTTTTTCAGGGGTTCCAGCTGGCGGCGCGCCGCAAAGTGTTCAAAGTGCCCAAAGCGGATGAAGCTCTGGGCGACGCGGGTTACCACGGCGATGCTCTCAGGGGTTTCACGCCACACCTGCGCATCAGAACCCACCACGCACAGCGCGCGCGTGGTCGGGATGCCCAGCGCATGCATCGCCTCGGAACACAAAAACTCACGAATGCTGCTGCGCAACACGGCGCGGCCGTCACCCATGCGCGAATACGGTGTCAGGCCTGAGCCCTTGAGCTGAATCTCGAAGCCATTGGCTTCACCCAGCAAAATCGCACGCCCATCACCCAGTTGCCCGGCCCAATTGCCAAACTGGTGGCCGCTGTAGACGCTGGCTAGCGGCTGCGTGCCACTGATCGGCAGGTTGCCGCTGAACGCTTGCAGCAGGTCGTCGCTATCCATCCAGGCCTCGTCCAGTCCCAGTTGTTTTGCCACCGCGGCGCTGCGACTGACCCAGTAGGGCGCGGGTATCGGCTGCGGTGCCAGCGGGGTGTAAAAGCGCGCGCCCAGGTGGTGGAAACGGTTGTTCCAGCGTAAGGAGGTTTGCACCAGGCGAGGCAAATCGAGTTGGGCGTTCATGAGCTCAATTGTCCGATGGCAGGTAAGCCAGTAGCTGGCAAAAGGTCAATGCGGGTGGGTGGCGGATACCGCCGGGTCATCTGGAGACGAACGCATGTTGGCAATATTCCTCTTGGCCGCCGGAGCTCACGCGTCGACTGTCTGGTTCAGATCATTGGGTACGGTTAGTGACGTCAGCACGCTGCTGATGAGCAGCACCAACATCTGATCGATCAGGGTCAAGCCGCGTTAAATATGGCGCTGCAATCGGAAAAGCTGGAATATGAAAATTTTGGCGTTTATAACGTGGTTACAGCTGATAGTCGGCAATGCGCCGAGCAGCAGCCCAAAGTTTCTCTAGAAATCTGCCCGTAAACCCAGCGTAAACAAGGTGTACTCGCTATCAAAATCAAAAAGGCAACTGATGACCAAAATCACCAGTCGCCTCGGCAACAAGTAGGACAAACGCTGTACTTTCTGGCTTTGTCTGCGTTTATCTCCGAAACGCCAAAAGCTTATTTAACTTGCTTTATGGGATAAAAGTGAGGTCGTCGAAGTAAAACGTCCCACCGCCGCCAAGTGCGCCGGTCTTGCCGAAGTTGAAGAAAATCGAGGCCTTGTTATAGGTGAAGGCTGGGTTCAACGCGGCGGTGCCCGCTGCCTGGCTGGCAAAGTTAAAGGTCAGGGTCTGCCAGCCGCCGGCTACGGTGGTGGTGGCCTCAGTCTCAACCGAGCGGGTCGGGTCGCCTGCGGTTTCCACCTTCAGGCGCACCGGGATGCCGGCAGCTGGGGCATACACGCGCACCGTCATGGTCGTAGCCGCGGTGGTAAAGGGAATGGTGGCGATGGAATCGTTGGCACCGGTGGATACGGTGGTGCCAGCCCAAAGTTCGGCTGTGGCCGATTTGACAACCTTGGCAACCTTGTTTGTGCCCCCTGCCGGGTCAATGACCACGGTG
>MNXW01000171.1:1432-4347 GCA_001871515.1 Comamonadaceae bacterium CG2_30_57_122 | reverse complement strand
AGGCGACAACCAAGGCCGAAAAGTTCGAGCTGGAGGTCAAAAAGAAGTTCATCAACGAGCCGGGGCAGATGAAACTGTTGATCGTGGTGGACAAGCTGCTGACCGGGTTTGACGCGCCTTCGGCCACCTACCTGTATATCGACAAACAGATGCGAGACCATGGCTTGTTCCAGGCCATTTGTCGCGTCAACCGGCTCGACGGTGACGACAAGGAATACGGCTACATCATCGACTACAAGGACTTGTTCAAAAGCCTGGAGGGCGCGGTGAGTGACTACACCAGCGGTGCGCTGGACGGCTTTGATGCTGACGATGTGAAAGGCTTGCTGGAAAACCGACTCGATAAAGCCCGCGAAGACCTGGAAGATGCCCGCGAGGCCGTCAAGGCACTTTGCGAGCCCGTGCTGGCACCCAGAGATTCGGGTGCCTATGGGCATTACTTCTGCGCCAAGGATTCTGGCAATGTTGCGCAACTCAAAGAAAACGAACCCAAGCGGCTGAAACTTTACAAGTTTGTCGCCCGCCTGATTCGGGCCTATGCCGCCATTGCGGGCGAGATGGCACAAGCCGGATACACCCCGGATCAGATTGAAAAAATCAAGGTGGAAGTGGATCACGCCAGCAAGGTACGCGATGAGGTGCGCCTGGCCTGTGGTGATTACATCGACCTGAAGTTGTACGAGCCCGCCATGCGGCACCTGATTGACACCTATATCCGGGCAGAAGAGAGTGAAAAAATCTCAGCCTTTGACGACATGAGCCTGATTGGGCTCATTGTGGAACGCGGCCCGGATGCGGCAGCGGCCAAGATCAAGGGCGTCATGAAAACCGATGAAGCCGTGGCTGAGGCGATTGAAAACAATGTCCGCAAGCTGATCATCAACGAGTCGCCCGTGGACCCCGCCTACTATGAAAAAATGAGCAAACTGCTCGATGCGCTGATTAAACAACGGCGCAAGGCCGTGATCAGTTACACCGAGTATCTGAACAAAATTGCGCAACTCACCAAAGATGCCGCACAACCTGGTGGCCAGGCATCGTACCCGGCTGCACTGAAGACCGCCGCAAAGCGGGCGCTGTACAACAACCTGGGTAAGAACGAGACTCTGGCGGTGACTGTGGATACGGCGGTGTTGGGCAGCTTGCAGGATGATTGGCGCAACAACAGCGCCAAGACCAAGCGGGTGCGTTTTGCCATTCGCCATGTGCTCAGCACAGCCATCCTGCCCAACACGGGTTTGCAAGTTCAGCAGGTGGGTTCACCGCCACCGCCCCTTGACCTGGAAACCGAGACCGACCGGATACTGGATTTGGTCAAGCACCAGAGTGGCTACTGAGGTGGCTGCAGTAAAGGCGACGGAAACCAGCCACTTGCTGGTGGGCGGCATCAAAGTTGAAGTGGTTCGCAAGGACATCAAAAACCTCCATCTGGGCGTTTACCCGCCCATGGGCCGGGTGCGGGTGGCTGTGCCCTTGGTGATCAGCGATGAGGCGGTGCGGTTGGCGGTGATCGACAAACTGGGCTGGATCAAGCGGCAGCGGGCCAAGTTTGCCGAACAACCACGCCAAAGTCAGCGTGAAATGGTCAATGGCGAGAGTCATTACTTTCTGGGAAAACGTTACCGGCTGCGGATGCACGCGGTAGATGCGCCACCCAGAGTCGTGGTGCGAGGCATTACTAGCCTGGACCTGTATGTACGCCCTGGGGCAACAGTTGAACAGAGAGAACTGGTTCTGCTGGCCTGGTATCGCGATCAGCTCAAGGCACTAATTCCCCCGTTGCTGGACGAATGGCAGCCCATCCTTGGTGTGCAGGCCAGCCAGTGGGGCGTGAAGAAGATGAAAACCAAGTGGGGCAGTTGCAACACCGCCGCCAAACGCATCTGGCTCAATCTCGAACTGGCCAAAAAGCCCGAGATGTGTCTGGAATACATCGTGGTGCACGAACTGGTGCACCTGCTGGAACGCAAACACTCGGAACGGTTCACCGCGCTGATGGACAGCTATTTGCCCAACTGGCGGGTTTGCCGCGAGACTTTGAACGGGGGCATGCTGGGGCATGAGGTGTGGACTTATTGAAAAGTGAGTCCCCAAGCAGTATGCGTAACCTTTGAACTCACGGCCGACGATTTCAAGGGTGACATGAAAACCGGTCCCATGGTCATAAAGTTACGGCAATTTTCCAGTGAAATGACGACTCCGTTCGTAGTCGTAAAGATTGACGTTTTGTTCACTGACGTTGCCACCTACATTGAGTTGGCGGGACTGGGCATAGTCATAAACATGCGAGCCCCAGAACCACCAATGAATTTGCGCATTAACCTTGCCTAGCTGCGGCGTGAGCCCAATCTGGACGATTCGACGAATTTCGGCATGTTCGACCGATCCAAGCTTCTCAACAAGCTTGAAATCCATTCAAAAAAGCGACTTTTCTATTTAAATTCAAAGGATTAGGTGCAATTACTGGTCTAAGCCGAGTTCAAAATTGGGTGATAAAAGTTCAAAACCTCTTGAGCATCGACAGCCACATGTCCTCGCTAAACTGCAATCAATTGCAACCTGAAGACTTGAAACTACCGCAAACGCCCTTATCATTAGCACTCGTTGGAGTTGAGTGCTAACAGCCCCGGTTGTATGCCACCGCTTTAAATGTTACGAGGCTATACAACTCCGGTTGTTTGGCCTGTGTTGTTAAACCCCTTGTTTCAAACCCTATAGGAGTCACTATGAAACTTCGTCCCCTGCATGACCGCGTGATTGTCAAACGCGTTGAAAACGAAACCCGCACCGCCTCTGGCATCGTCATTCCTGACAGCGCTGCTGAAAAGCCTGATCAAGGTGAAGTGCTGGCCGTGGGCCCCGGCAAGAAAAACGACAAGGGCGAAATCAGTCCGATGGCCGTCAAGGTCGGTGAC
>MNXW01000171.1:1271-1370 GCA_001871515.1 Comamonadaceae bacterium CG2_30_57_122 | reverse complement strand
GATGAAAGAGGATGATTTGTTTGCCGTGGTTGAAACCAAATAATTTTGCGGGACTGATCGACAGACTTGCGAAGCAAACTGTCGCTCTGTCCTCAACTC
>MNXW01000171.1:0-1216 GCA_001871515.1 Comamonadaceae bacterium CG2_30_57_122 | reverse complement strand
CAATTTCACTTAAATATTCTGGAGTCATTAACATGGCAGCAAAAGACGTAGTATTTGGCGGCGAAGCCCGCGCACGCATGGTTGAAGGCGTGAACATTTTGGCCAACGCGGTCAAGGTGACCCTGGGCCCCAAAGGCCGCAACGTGGTGCTGGAGCGCAGCTTTGGCGCCCCCACCGTGACCAAGGACGGTGTGTCCGTGGCCAAAGAAATCGAACTCAAGGACAAGCTGCAAAACATGGGCGCGCAGATGGTCAAAGAAGTGGCTTCCAAGACGTCTGACAACGCTGGCGACGGCACCACCACTGCCACCGTACTGGCGCAAGCCATCGTTCGCGAAGGCATGAAGTACGTGACCGCCGGCATGAACCCGATGGATCTGAAGCGCGGCATCGACAAGGCTGTGGAAGCCCTGATCGCCGAGTTGAAGAAGGCATCCAAGCCCACGACCACCTCCAAGGAAATCGCCCAAGTCGGTTCGATTTCTGCCAACTCCGATGCCAGCATCGGCGAGATCATCGCCAATGCGATGGACAAGGTCGGCAAAGAAGGCGTGATCACCGTGGAAGACGGCAAGAGCCTGCAAAACGAACTCGACGTCGTTGAAGGCATGCAGTTTGACCGTGGCTACCTGTCACCCTACTTCATCAACAACCCTGAAAAGCAATCGGCTTTGCTGGACAACCCGTTTGTGCTGCTGTACGACAAAAAAATCAGCAACATCCGTGACCTGCTGCCGACGCTGGAACAAGTCGCCAAGAGCGGCCGTCCGCTGTTGATCATTGCCGAAGACGTCGAAGGCGAAGCCTTGGCAACTTTGGTGGTCAACACCATCCGTGGCATCCTGAAGGTGGTCGCTGTCAAGGCGCCTGGCTTTGGCGACCGTCGCAAGGCCATGCTGGAAGACATCGCCATCCTGACCGGTGGCAAGGTCATTGCTGAAGAAGTGGGCCTGACGCTGGAAAAAGTCCAACTGACCGACCTGGGTTCGGCCAAGCGCATCGAAGTGGGCAAAGAAAACACCATCATCATCGACGGTGCTGGCCCGGCTGCTGACATCGAAGCCCGCGTGAAACAAGTGCGCGTGCAAATCGAAGAAGCCACCTCTGACTACGACCGTGAAAAACTGCAAGAGCGCGTTGCCAAACTCGCGGGCGGTGTGGCCGTGATCAAGGTTGGCGCGGCGACCGAAGTCGAAATGAAAGAAAAGAAAGCCCG
>MNXW01000150.1 GCA_001871515.1 Comamonadaceae bacterium CG2_30_57_122 | reverse complement strand
CAAACCCGTGTTGAAGACAGCGAGCAACTCAAGCTGAGCGCCGTGCAAGACTACTGGCGTCAATGGTTTTACGCGCTGGATGCCGACACGCTGGCGGCGCTGGACGGCCTGGCGGACACGCCACAGGCGCTGCTCGCCAAGCTCAAAGACCGTTGGCGCATGGCCGAGCGTGCCCCGGCTGCAGCGCCAGCCGACTTGCCCACGCCGGACGTGGTGCTGTTAGAGTGGTCACGCTGGCAGCAGCAACGCCAGACGCTGGAAGCCCCGGCGCGTGCCGCCTGGACGGACGAGGTGGTGGCGCAAGTGCGTGAAGCCGCTGCCGCCAAGACCCTGAAAAACTACCGCCCGGACTGGCTCAATGGTTGGCTCGAACACATGGCCGACTGGGCGCAGGGCGCAGACATTGACCTGAAAACGCTGGAGCGCTTCACCCGCAGCACGCTCATCGCCAAAGGCTGGGCACAGGCCGAAAACTTGGCGGTGTTTGAGCAACTGCAAGCCCTGTTTGATGCCCTGGCGCAGCAGCCCGACGTGGCCCAACGGTTGCTGGATCATGCTGCGGTGCAGGTCAGCGCCGCCTACCAGCGTGCCAAGCAGCAAGCCGCCCAGTTTGATTTTTCTGACCTGCTGCAAAACCTGTACCACGCGCTGCAAGGCCAGAATAGCCAACTGGCCGAGGCCATTGCCGCCCAATACCCGGTAGCGCTGGTCGATGAGTTTCAGGACACCGACCCCTGGCAGTTTGGCAGCCTTATCAAAATTTATAGCGCCTCACGCTTGATTGACAAGGGCTTGATCATGATTGGAGACCCCAAGCAAGCCATCTACAGCTTTCGCGGGGCCGACCTGGCCACCTACTTGCAAGCGCGCACGCAGGCGCAGGGCATCTACACCCTGTCGGGCAACCACCGTGCCACCGCCGGCTTGGTTCATGCGGTCAACCACATCTTCCAAACCGCCCAAGCGCCGTTTGATGCGGTGCCGTTTGAGCCGGTGGTGGCCTGCAACCCCCACATCCTGCCGCTGCAGGTTCAGGGCCAAGCCCAGGTGGCCATGACGGTTTGGCACTTGCCCTTCGCCAAAACGCCCACCAAGCCGGTCTTCATGGCCGACATGGCCGCCGTGTTTGCCACCCAGATGGTGACGCTGCTGCAGGCTCAAGCCGCCCAGCCGGGCGACAT
This sequence comes from Comamonadaceae bacterium CG2_30_57_122, assembly GCA_001871515.1. Lineage (GTDB taxonomy): Bacteria > Pseudomonadota > Gammaproteobacteria > Burkholderiales > Burkholderiaceae_C > Rhodoferax. The sequence goes on along the minus strand of MNXW01000150.1, from coordinate 2,901 downwards.
GGCGGTGCTGGTGCGCGACCGGTTTGAGGCTGCCGCCATCCGCACCGCCCTGGCCGCGCGTGGGGTGCGCAGTGTCTATTTGTCCGAGCGCGACAGCGTGTTTTCCAGTGAGCAGGCGCAAGACGTGTGGCGCGTGTTGCGCGCCGTGGCCCACCCCAGTGACACCCGTTTGCTGCGCGCGGCCCTGCTCACCCGCCTGTGGGGCTTGAGCTGGTCCGAGTTGGATGCCTTGCTGGTGGATGAAGCCGCGTGGGACGCACAAGTGGAGCGCTTTTTGACCTGGCAGCAGCTGTGGCGCACCCAGGGCGTGTTGCCCATGCTGCACCGCCTGCTGCACGACCAAGCGCTGGCGCAACGGCTGCTGGCACAAGGGGCAGCGGGCGAACGCGCCCTGACCAACGTGCTGCACCTGGGCGAGCTGCTGCAAGCCGCCAGCACCTCGCTGCAAGGCGAGGGCGCGCTCTTGCGCCACCTGGAAAACCAGCTACGCCGCCCGGCGGCCAGTGCCGAGACCGCGCAGTTGCGCCTGGAAAGTGATGCCGCGCTGGTGCAAGTGGTCACGCTGCACAAATCCAAGGGGCTGCAATACCCGCTGGTGTTCCTGCCCTTCATGTCCAACTACCGCCCCGAGAAAAAAGACAGCGACCGCGCAGACGATGAACGCCTGGCAGAAGACATTCGCCTGTTTTACGTGGCCCTGACCCGCGCCCAGCGCGCCCTGTGGCTGGGCGTGGCCGCGGTTAGCGGCGACGTGGACGGGAAAAAGCCAGAAGTCAAAAGTGCGCTGTCGAAGCTGCTTGGACGCAGTGCGCCAGACGATTTGCCGCAACGCCTGGCCCTGTGGTCGTGCGCTGACCTTGCCGTGCAAACCGCGCCTGCAGCCAGCCAGGTTTTGTACGCGCCCAACTTGTCCGCCAAAGTGCCACAAGGCGCGCGGGTGGCGCAGCGGGTGCTGCGGCGCAACTGGTGGAGCGCCAGCTTCAGCGCCTTGACGCGTGACCTGGACAGCGCGGCGCTGGGCAGTGCCCAAGACGACCGGGTGGCCGATGCCCAGCTCGACAGCGCCACCCCGCAAGACACGTTGCAAGATACGCTGCAAAACAAGCTGCCAGACACCTTGCCCGGGGTCACTGCCGCGCCCGATCTGTTTGCACCCGAGTTGGCGTTCAACGCCTTCCCAGCGGGCGCAAGTTACGGCACGCTGCTGCATGACCTGTTGCAGTGGCAGGCCGAACACGGCTGGCCGGCCCAAACCGATGACCCATCCAATGCCCCATCCAATGTCCCGTCTGATACCCAAGAGGTGCCTGCAACCGGGTTGCAAGAGGATGCCAGCGCCGCGCCTTCAACCGCGCCCAATCCAGGCGAAGCGGCCTGGTGCAAGCAGCTTGAGCGCGCCGCACAGCGGGCCGGGTTGACCCCGGATCAGACGCTGTTGCTGCGCCAATGGATCACCCAGATTGTGATGACAAATTGGCCTCTAGCCCTTATAAATCATGCGCAAGTAGCTATCAATTTAAGTGCATTGAACGCTGGCAAGGCATGGCCAGAGATGGGTTTTACGCTGCCGGTTCAACGCCTGGGCAGCGCCTGGCTGGATCAGCGCATTGGCCAGGCCGTGTGGCCCGACCAGCCGCGTGCCGCGTTGCAGCCGCGCACACTCGAAGGCCTGCTCACCGGCTTCATGGATCTGGTGTTTGAAGTGCAGGGGCGCTACCACGTGCTGGACTACAAATCCAACCGCCTGCCCGACTACGCCCCGGCCACCCTGCAAGCGGCCATGCTGGCGCACCGCTACGACGTGCAGGCCGTGCTGTATGTGCTGGCGCTGCACCGCCTGCTGAAAAGCCGTCTGGCGGATTACGACTATGACCAGCACCTGGGCGGCGCGGTGTACTGGTTTGTGCGTGGGGTGGACCAAGCCGGCTGCGGCCTGCTGGCCCTGAACCCGCCACGGGCGCTGATTGAGGCACTCGATGCCGCCCTGTCGCGGCACACCGTCATGCAAGACCTGACATGAGCCGAGCCCATTCATTCAACAGCATGGCGCTGCGGCCGAGCCGTTCGACAAGCTTAGGGTGAACGAGATGAATCAACCCTCAGAAATGGTTAACCTCATGGAATCCTTGACTCCACAAACGAAGGGCATCGTCCCGCCCCCCGCCGTCTCGTGCTCTGCAACGCCTGCCACTTTGCCGTTGACCGCGCTGGACTTGGCGTTTGCTGATTTTTTGCAGGCTTCTGAGCCGAGCACCGACCCGCGCCACAGCCTGCTGGCGGCGCTGACCAGCCACCAGTATGGCCGGGGTCACGCCTGTCTAGACCTGCGCCTGCTGGCCGAGTTTGGGGGCACCGCGCTGGGCTGGGATGCGCGTCTGCAAGACCTGCTGCCGTCTGGCTTGGCCGATGCGGCTGCCAGCCTGCCCTGGACGCAAGGCTCGGGCAGCCCGCTGGTGCTGGAAGACACCCGCCTGTACCTGCGCCGCAACTGGCAGGCCGAACAAGCCATTCGTGCCTCCATCCAGGCGCGCCTGAACCAGCCCGGTGCGGTGCCAGACAGTTTGAAGCAGGCGCTGGACAGCTTGTTTGGCACACCATCGTCTGAATCCCGTAGGGCGGACTTCAGTGCGCCAGGTCGACTAAAGTCGACCCTACCAGAAGAGGCACAAAAGATCGACGCGTCAACCTCTCCAGACTGGCAAAAAGTGGCTTGCGCGCTGGCGGCACGGGGTCGCTTCACCCTCATCACCGGCGGCCCTGGCACCGGCAAAACCACCACCGTGGTGCGGCTGCTGTCGCTGTTGCAGACCCAAGCGCTGCAGGCTGGGAAACCGCTGCGCATGGCCTTGGCCGCACCCACTGGCAAAGCGGCAGCGCGGCTGGGTGATGCCATCGCGCAAG
>MNXW01000128.1 GCA_001871515.1 Comamonadaceae bacterium CG2_30_57_122 | reverse complement strand
GCCATTCCCTTTGGCCTGCAAGAATACCTTGAGTTGGTGGACACCATGGGCCACGCGGTGCACCCTAGGAGGCTGTCGGACTTTCGGTACATCGGCTGTAATCCGACCGCAGCGGTTCATTTTTTACCGTCTTTTTGGCCCATAGCTACGGCTATGAGCCAGCAAATCCGGCAAAAACTGCCCTCGCTGGGGTCGAATTTGGCTACGCCGCTCTTCGAGAACGCTTCGATGCCGAAAGTCCGACAGCCTCCTAGACTCGAATGATTTAGAAACGCAATGGGTTGCTTGCGCTTAAATATTCAGCGGATCGACATCAACCGCCCAGCGCAGCACGCCTTTGCATTCAGGTTGCAGCCGGGTGCGGTGCAGGGTGTCTTGCCAGGCCGTCAAAAAGCGCTGCAACGCGGTGCGTGACGGGCTTTCAATCAGCATCTGGGCGCGTTCCACATTGGCAATGCGAGCCATGCTCATCGGCACTGCCGGGTAAATGGTCAAATGCGGCAGCCAACTGGCAGCTTCGGCCAGCTGGGCTGCGGCCGCACTGGCCAGCGTCAAAAAGTTTTGTGCCACTTCTTGGGTGCGGCCTTCCGCACGCACCAGCGCCTGAAAGCTCCAGGGCGGCATGGCGGCTTGCTGGCGCTCTTGGAGTTGCGACGCGGCAAAGGCCGGGTAATCATGGGTTTTGAGTGCTTCGTACAACGGGTGCGTGGGGTGAAAGGTTTGCAGCCACATCTCGCTTTGGCCCGCTACCGCTGCATCGCGCCCGGCCCTGCCTGCAGCTTGCATCAGCAGACTGAACAAGCGCTCAGGGGCGCGAAAGTCGCTGGAAAACAGCGCGTTGTCCGGGTTGATGGCGGCCACCAAGGTGATACGCCGGAAGTCGTGCCCCTTGGCAATCATTTGCGTACCCACCAGCACATCCACATCACCGGCGTGCACCTGCGCCAGTTGCGCCTCTAGCGCGCCTTTGAGTTTGGTGGTGTCGGCATCGATGCGCATGATGCGCACGTGTGTTCCATCCGGGCGACGCAGGTCAACCAGCAGTTCCGCCAGGTGCTCTTCCAGCCGTTCAGTGCCCCGGCCCACTGGCGCAATGTCCAGGTTGCCGCACGAGGGGCAGGCGCGTGGCACGCGCTCGGAAAAACCGCAGTGGTGACAGCGCAGGGTGCGGTCAATTTTGTGAAAGACGCGAAACGCACTGCAGTTGGGGCAGTTGCTTTTCCAGCCGCAGTCGGTGCATTCGAGCACCGGGGCGTAGCCGCGTCGGTTCAAAAACAGCATGCTTTGCTCGCCCCGCGCCACGCGCTGGGCAAGGGCATCGAGCAAGGGCGGGGCAATGATGCAGGACTTGGGCTGGTGGTTCATGTCCACCCGGCGCACCAAGGGCAGTTGGCCGCTGCCGATGCGGCTGGGCATGTCCAGTCGCAGGTAGCGCCCGCCCTCGGCCGCTGGACGGCTGTGGTGCCAGCTCTCCAGCGACGGCGTGGCCGAGCCCAGCAGCACCTTGATGCCTTCCTGGTAGCCACGGTAAATGGCCAGGTCGCGCGCCGAGTAGCGTGCGCCCTCATGGCTTTTGTAGCTGGGGTCGTGTTCTTCGTCGACGATGATCAGCTTGAGTTGTGGCATGGAAGCAAACACCGCCATGCGCGTTCCCAGCACGATGCGCGCTGCACCGCTGTGCGCCGCCAGCCAGTTGTTCAGGCGCTGTGCCGGGGTCAGGCCGCTGTGTATCGACACCACCGCATCCTCACCTGCCAGGTGGCTAAAACGTGACTTGAAGCGCGCCTCCAGCTGAGGGGTCAGGTTGATCTCGGGCACCATCACCAGCACCTGCGCGTGGGGGCTGCTGGCCAGCAGCTGCGCGGTGCATTGCATGAAGACTTCGGTTTTCCCACTGCCGGTGGCTCCAAACAGCAAAAAGGGGCCCGCGTGTTGGTTAAATTGGCCTGTAGCCCTTTTTTGTTCTGGGGTTAGTGCTATTAAATTAGTATTTTCTGCTGATTCGACGCTAACCCTGTTGGCGTCTTGCGTGCGGGTTGCCGGTGATGGACGCGTGTCGGCTTCGATACCGATGGCAGCCGCTTTGGCCAGTTTTTTGAGCCTACGGGTCAATTGCACGCTGCTCAGGTCGCGCAGTTGCGGTGGCAAGGCGGCCAGAGCCACCTCGCCGACTGATCGCTGGTAGTAGCTAGCGGCAAAGCTTGCCAGGGCGCGCCAGTGGGCACTCAGTGCAGGCAGAGCTTCCAGCACGCTGCTGATGGGGCGCAGTTTGGCTGGATCAAGTGCCTGGTTCGGATCGGGGGATGCCTCACTCGACCACACCACGCCCAGTACATCGCGCGTGCCCAGGGGTACCCGCACCAAGCTGCCCAAGGGTAGAACTTCAGGGTGTGTGTAGGTCAACACCCCGGCCATGGGGCTGTAGATGGGAGTCTGAACCAGCACCTGGTTCAGACAGATGCCGGGCACGGGCAGTTGCGGCATGGTGTTGAAGTGAACTTGAGAAATGACGGGTAAGTGCTTGATTTTCAGGTGTTTTATCGGTCATCCAAGTTTTCTGTGGATAACTTTGTTGATAAACATGGATCGAGTGGGGTGAAGCCTTGAAAATCAAGGGTTTCCACAACTTGCACAGAAAATAGGCAGTTCTTAAATTTCTTTATTAATCAAGCACTTGCATGCGCTATGGCTTTGCTAGCGCGGTTTGCGCCAAGTTTGGGTTATTTCGCATGGCAACATTATTTTTGTGTACAAGTGGTAAAAAAATGTAAGCAATAGCGATGGAAACAGGCTAAAAAGTGCTAACAGGCACTGCGCATCTTGCGCGAATGGCTGTGTACCGCTTCCACTAGAGCCGCCACATGGTCGGTGGGGGTGTGCTGGTTGATGCCATGGCCCAGGTTGAAGATGTGGGTCGGGCCAGTGCCGCTGCCGGTGTGGGGGGTGCCAAAAGCCTCAAGCACCTTGATGGCCTCGGCCTGCACCTGCGCCGGTGGGGCAAATAGCACGTAGGGGTCCAGATTGCCTTGCAGGGCTTTGGAGCCGCCCACCTTGGCGCGGGCTTGGGTCAGGTTGACGGTCCAGTCCACGCCCAGCACATTGCAGTCGAGTTGCTCCATTTCATCTAGCCACAGGCCGCCACCCTTGGTGAACACGATGCTGGGAATGCGTGCGCCGTTGTATTCCTGGTGCAGTTGTGCCAGCACCCGGCGGGTGTAGGTCAGGCTGAATTCTTGGAACGCGCCGTCGGCCAGCACGCCGCCCCAGCTGTCAAAAATCATCACCGCCTGGGCTCCGGCTTCGATTTGGGCGTTGAGGTATTGCGCCACCGAATCGGCGTTGATTTGCAGAATGCGGTGCAGCAGGTCGGGGCGGCTGTAGAGCATGGTTTTGACCAGACGGTAGTCGTCCGAGCCCGCGCCTTCGACCATGTAGCAGGCCAGCGTCCAGGGGCTGCCCGAAAACCCGATCAGCGGCAGGCGGCCATTGAGCGCCTTGCGGATTGATGTGACGGCATTGAACACATAGCGCAGCTTGTCCATGTCGGGCACTTCCAGCTTGGCCACGGCGGCTTCGTCACGCACCGGGCTGGCAAAGCGCGGGCCTTCACCCTGGGCAAAAGACAGACCCAAGCCCATGGCATCAGGCACGGTCAGGATGTCGCTGAACAAAATGGCGGCATCAATCGGGAAGCGCTCGGTGGGTTGCAGGGTGACTTCGGTGGCGTAGTCCACATTGGTTGCCAGCCCCATGAAGCTGCCCGCTTTGGCGCGGGTGGCGCAATATTCGGGCAAAAAACGCCCGGCTTGACGCATCATCCAGATCGGTGTGTAGTCGGTTGCCTGGCGCAGGCAAGCGCGCAGGAAGGTGTCGTTCTGGAGCGGGGCGTAGGAAGAAGTGGTCATGGCAGAGCGGGAAGAATAAGGTAAGCCGGGATTATCGCCACTTGGCTTGCCAGCACCCTGGTGTTGCATCAAACCTTGGCCAGATGACTTGCTGCACGCAGCTTTTTCGCCCTGCCTGCGCTGGCGCAAAAGCCCGCAAAAGATCAGGGCTTGGAGGCGGCGGCCGGTGGCGCACTGATGGGCGCAGATGCCACTTTTGCCGGCGCTTTAGTCTCTAACAAGTGAATTCTTTGCATTTTCTGCGAAGACTTCATGCGGTTTGTGCCATGGCTGGAATGATGTTGAAACGTGTGATGGAACAAGCTGCGGCAATAGCGCTGCGGCCCAAACGGGTAAGGTAATAGCGGTAAGTTTTGGTCACTTTTTTGATCAAGCCAATCGACCTCAAGCGGGCAAGCTGACGTGAAAGAGCTGATGCGGTCATTGGCACCAACTTGACCAAGTCGGCACGCCTCCAGCCGTGAATATTGAACTCACCATGCTGCAAGACCTT
>MNXW01000120.1 GCA_001871515.1 Comamonadaceae bacterium CG2_30_57_122 | reverse complement strand
ATGCCTTGTCAAAGGCCAGCGGCCCGGCCCCCACTTACATGAAGATGATGCGCCACAACCTGACGCAACTGGTGGCTGGGATGCAGCAAAACTGAGTTTGATTGCTATATATAAAATAGCTAGTAGCCCTTGTATTATAAGGGCTAGAGGCCAAAAACATCAGCAACTATTGAAACATGGACTCCAGCCCTTCGGTCAACTCAGCCAGTGGCGGCATCAGGCTTGATTCATCCTGCGGCAAGTGGTTGGCCAGCGCCCCCGTCCAGCCCGAGTCCAGATGCAAACGTTGCCCCACCGCCACCGGATAAGTGCTTGCCTGTAGCTCAGGGCTCAGGTTCAGCACCTCAGCGCGGGCCCGCCAAGCGCCCATGTGCACCCAGGCAGCGGCTTCTGAAAACTCAGCTGCGGCCAAAGGATCAGCCACGTGGCGCAAAGCCTCAGTCAAGGCGGGCGGAAAATTCCACACCCGCGCCAGTTCAGCCGACACCTGGGCGTAATTAAAACCAAAGGTCTCCACTTCAAGCTGGGCACGCCCCGCATCCAGCACACCCAATTGCTTGTCCAGCGGGGTCATGGCTTGCGGCATCACCGCGTGCATTTGCAATTGTCCAATGCCGTGCATCAGGCCGACGGTAAACACCATATCTGAATTGAAGTCCCCCCGGTGTGCCAACCAGCGCGCCGAACAGGCGGTGAAGAGGTTGTAGCGCCAGAATTGCGGCAGGTCGATGCCCTTGATGTGTTTGAACGCGCCCGCCACGCTGTTGCCCAGCACCAGGTTGCGTACCATCACAAAGCCCAGCATCTGCAACGCCGCATCCACTGTGCCGATGCTGCGCGACACATGAAAATAAGCCGAGTTGGCCAGCCGCAGCAGCTTGGCGCTGAGGGCCGGGTCGGCAGCCAGCTGGGCCGCAATGTCGGTGACGGACACCTCGTCGGAACTGAAGCTGGCAATGAGTTGCTGGCCCACTTTGGGAATGGTGGGCAATTTACCGGGTTGGTCGATCAGGCTTTGGAGTTCCATGGCAGCGCTTTGCAAAATAAAATCCGGCTGATTATGGCAGTGAGGTTCACCGCGTCAGCGCGGTCTATCATCCACAGGCCATTACATCCTTCACCGCAGGTTGAACCCATGACACTTAAAACCAAAACAAACTCCACCTCAAGCTCAAGTCGCCACGCTGCCAACCCAACCTCTGGGGCGAGTGACGACTACTTTAGCGATGCCATCCAGCGCACGTTTTTGTTTCTAGACACGATGCTTGACCGGGGCAACAACTACCTGGAACATCTGAACCAAGGCACGCCGGCGCTGCTCAATTTTGAACATGAAGTGGTGCTGGACGGCCACGATCTGTCCGAGCCCTGCAACTACGCCCTGCTGCGCCTGATTCCCCCGGCGCACCTGCCGATCAACCCGATGGCGCGCCCGGTGATGGTGGTCGACCCACGGGCTGGCCACGGCCCGGGCATTGGTGGCTTCAAGCAGGATTCTGAAGTCGGCATGGCTATGCGTGCCGGACATGCGGTGTACTTTGTCACCTTCCGCCCCGAGCCCGAAGAAGGCCAAACCCTGCTGACGGTGATGCACGCCGAGGCCAAGTTTCTTGAGGCGGTGATCGCGCGCCACCCCCAGTGCCAAGCCAAACCGGTGGTAATTGGCAACTGCCAGGCCGGCTGGGCCATGATGGCGCTTAACGCCACGCGCCCCGAGCTGTTTGGCCCCTTGATGATCATGGGCGCGCCGGTGTCGTACTGGGCCGGCAGCTCCAAGCTCAACCCGATGCGCTACGCCGGTGCGTCGCTGGGGGGCTCGTGGTTGGCCAGCCTGACCAGTGACCTGGGTGCAGACCGCTTTGACGGCGTGCACCTGGTGGAGAATTTTGAAAAACTCAACCCGGCCAACACCTGGTGGAACAAGTACTACAACCTGTGGAGCCAGGTGGACACCGAAGCCGAGCGCTTTCTGGAGTTTGAGCGCTGGTGGGGCGGCTATTTCCGCATGACCGGCGCAGAGATTGAGTCGATCGTCGAAAACCTGTTTGTTGGCAACCGGCTGGCCCGTGGCACCATGCTGGCCGGTGACCAGGCCATCAACCTGCGCCACATCACCGCACCGGTGGTGGTGTTTGCCAGCTGGGGCGACAACATCACACCGCCGCCGCAGGCGCTCAACTGGATCATTGACACCTGGGGCGACGAGCGCGCCATTGCCGCGGCCGGGCGCACCATCATTTACGTGCTGCATGAGAGCGTGGGACACCTGGGCATTTTTGTCGGTGGCGACGTGGCGCGCAAAGAGCACGACCAGTTGGTCACCTCGCTGGACGTGATCGAGAGCCTGCCACCGGGTCTGTATGAGATGAAGCTCAAGGACAAAGCCGGGCTGGATGCGCAGCGCTGGGATCAGTTAGAGCCCGGCGCCTACACGGTGCATTACGAACACCGCACCATGGCCGACATCGTGGCGCTGAACCCGGAAGGCCGTGACGAAGAAGCCATGTTTTCCAGCATCAGCAAGCTGTCAGAGCTCAACGCCAACCTGTACAAAACCTGGGTTCGCCCCTGGGTCAGGCTGATGGCAACACGCCAAATGGGCGATGCACTGGGCAAGCTCAATCCGATGCGCTTGCAGCGGCAACTTTTTTCTGACCACTTTGCGCTGGCTGGGTTCATCCGCGCCCAGGCCGAGCTGGCGCGCACGCAGCGCGTGCAAGTGGCCGACGATAACCCGCTGCGCCAGCTCGAGAAAACCATGGCTGAGCACATCAGCGCCAGCCTGAACCAGTACCGCGACCAGCGCGATGCACACACCGTGCAGTCCACCCGCCAGTTGTTCGGCCCACAGGGTCTGGGGGCGGTGTTCAAGCCGGACGTACCCGATGCCGAAATTGCCCACGCGCGGGCGCTGGAGGAACTGCAAGCGTTTCGTGAATCAGCCTTGGCGCACATCACCGAAGGCGGTTTTCCTGAGGCAGTGTGCCGCATTGTGCTGGCGGGGATGGTGTCGGTGGGGGCGTTTGAGCGACGCAGTTTGCGCTTGGCGCGGCTACTCGCCCAACTGCCTTCCAACAATCGCGCCAACGGCAAACCCACTGACTGGATCGCCCTGCTAAAAATCCAGGCACGCATCACCGCCGTAGCCCCGGTGGAAGCCCTCAACGCGCTGGAGCAACTGTTGCCCGATCAAACCAGCCGCGAAACCGCCCTGGCAGTATCAGCCGCGGTGATGATGATTGAGCCGACGCTGGCCAACCCGCGCTCGGAGATCATTGAGTTTTTGATGGGCACGCTGGGAGCCGACCCAGACCGGGTGATCGGTCTGGCACGCCAGTTGACCGATGCGCTGGACGAACCGGCCAAGCCCGTGCACGTCAAATCAGTTGCCGCAAAAAAAGCAAAGCCGACCAGCAAGCAAACCACCCCCAAAGCTTGAAACATGTGCTGCTCGCGTAGGGCGGGTTACACCCCCCATGGCCGACTGAATTCGGCCCCACGAAAAGCAATTTGTAGTGACCAGAGTTTCCCGTTAACCGCTCAATCGCGCACCAGCCGTGCAAACGTTTTGCGGAACTTGGCCACTTTGGGTGCGGCCACAGCCATGCAGTAGCCCTGATGGGGGTGCTGCTCAAAATAATCCTGGTGCGCGTCTTCGGCCGACCAGTAATTGGTTTGCGGCAGCACTTCGGTCACGATGGGCTGTGTGTAGACACCGCTTTGCGTCAATTCGGCCAGCATGGCTTGTGCCACTTGCTGCTGCTCCTGGTTTTGAAAATAAATGCCACTGCGGTACTGCGTGCCGTGGTCGTGCCCCTGGGCATTGAGCGTGGTCGGGTCGTGGATCACAAAGAAAATTTGTAGCAGTTCCCGCGTGCTGATGATCTGCGGGTCATACACCAGCTTCACCACCTCGGCGTGACCGGTGTTGCCACTGCAAACCTGTTCATAGGTGGGGGATGAAGTGTGGCCATTGCTGTAGCCAGATTCCACATCCACCACGCCTTTGACGCGCACGTACACCGCCTCCGTGCACCAAAAACAACCACCACCAAGGGTCAGGGTTTGCAAAGAAGTGGACATATTGAAACTCCAAAATCTGGGAATAAAACGATCAATCTTTCATGCTATCGCCAAATGCACAAGCCTGATGCGCTCAGGTCTTTGCCCTAACGTCCATGTTCAACAAGGACACCCCAAAGCATGAAACATGCGTGCCCTGCGTAGGGCGGGTTTCAACCCGCCATGGCCGACTGAAGTCGGCTCTAC
>MNXW01000188.1 GCA_001871515.1 Comamonadaceae bacterium CG2_30_57_122 | reverse complement strand
CCAGCGTGTTTCAATCCGCGCCCGCCATTGCTGGCGGGCGATGCGATAAAATCGAGTCGCAACCGCAGTTCGATTTTAGTTTCAATCCGCGCCCGCCATTGCTGGCGGGCGATGCCCTTCACATACAAAGCCTTGTCGGCATTCAATTTTTCCGTACATTTCCGCGAACCTGGCGATGACGACATGTAGCTGCAAAAAATCTAACCTCGAAAAAATCAATAGGCCGTTCAAAAACAACGGGTTGCAAAGCGCGCGAACCATTCAGTAAAAAATCCATCACTTGGGGTTCGCGGGGTAACCATACCATGGCAAAGCAGGCACGGAAACCGAAAAGCAGTATCTAAAGCACTAAAGGCCCATCAAAATCCACCGCCTTGAACATGCCGTGCTCAACCACCTCAAAGCCCCGCGTGCCGGGGATGCGGTACAACCGCAGGCAGTCCATGCTGGGGTCTATTTCTGCCAGCAGCTCGCGCTCCAGGGCTTCAAATTTAGCCACATCCAGTTGGCATTCAAACACCGACTTTTGCACCCGCTGCCCGGTGCTTTCACACACCCGCGCCACCCGGCGCAAACGGCGGCGGCCCGCCTTGGTTTCAGTACTCACGTCGTAACAAATCAGTACCAGCATGATGACAACCCTTTACTTCGCCACGAAGGGCACATAAGGTGCGCCGTCTTCACGCAGTGCGCGTGCCATCAAGCGGGCTTGCACCAGCGGCACCAGGCCCAGCGGCACGGACTGCGCCAGCAGCGGGTGGTTGATCTCGTCTTTCTTTCGCTCTTGGTAGGCCACCACCACGGCCTTGCGTGCATCGGGCTCCAGCGACACGCCGCCGCCTTCGCGCAGCACAAAATCATCCGCATTCAACTGGCCCCGGTTGATGAGGGTCAGGGCCAGCCTATCGGCCCAGGGGCGGAACTCTTCCATCAAGTCCAGCGCCAGTGCGGCACGACCTGGCCGCAACGCGTGCAAGAAGCCCACCTGTGGGTCGAGCCCGGCGGCTTCCAGGGCGCTGCGGCAGTCGTTCATCCACATGGCGTACAGAAACGACAGCATGGCGTTGAAGCGGTCACGCGGTGGGCGGCGGGTGCGGCCATCCATGGCAAAGGCGGCGCGCTGGTCGGGGCGCACCAGCAGGTTCAGGCCGCTGAAGTATTGGCGTGCAGCTTCGCCTTCGACGCCGCGCAGGCTGTCCAGATTGGCGACCTCGGGCAAAGCACGCAGGCTGGCGGCCAGGTCATTCGCCAAACGTGTCAAGACCTTGGCCTCATCCTCAGACTTGGCCTCGCGGGCACCGCGCTGCAAGACTTGGCGGGTATTTTTGATCTTGCCCGCCACGCTGGCGCGAGCCATGTCGAGCGTGAAGGCGGGGTCAGCCACGCGCTGAAACTGGGCCTGGCGCAGCAAAACATTGCCTGTAACCGCGCCTTCCAGCCGGGCTTTGAAGCGGCTGTTGTCGTCCAGCAGAACCAGCGCCACGCCGCTATCGGCCAGCCGGTGCAGCAAAGGTGCAGATAGATTGATGTGCCCAAAACACACCACCGCGCTCAGGTGGTGCAGCGGCACGCGCAAGCGGGTTTCGCGGTCGACTTCCACGCGCAGGGTGTCGTTGTCCAGCCGCAGGTAGGTGTCGGGCGTGGTGACGTAGAGGGTGTTGAGGAGTTGCATGGGCAGCTAAATCAGCGCATCTACGGGTACACCAAAGCGTCGTGCCAGCGCTTGTGTTTGGCGCAGGTTCAGTTTGCGTTTGCCAGCCAACACGTCAGACACCACGCTTTGTGCTCCAACCTCTGGCAAATCACTCTGGCGCAAGCCGTGCTGATCCATCAAAAAGGCCAGCCGCGTGGCCGGGGTGCTGGCGTCAGGCCAGGGATGGAGCCGGTCTTCGTACTGTTTGATGCGCTGCGCCACCAAGTCAACCAAGGCAAAAATGGGGTGATTGTCTTGCGCGCCAAAACGCTCAAAACACTCTTCCACAAAAGCGAGAAGTTCGGTGTAGTGCACCTCGTCTCGCACAGGAGCAGACAAACCCAGCGCAGTATTTACGGCTGCCCACGGGGCCAGCACGCTATCAGTCATGATCATCTCCAATCTCCTTTGTCATATTCGCTGTGAGTCAAAACGGCTTTGACCCACACCAAACCTGCCTGAAATGCAATGGCCGCCACCAGCCGGTACTTGTTGCCACCAATGTTGAATACGTAGCGATCTCCCACCTTGTCCACGCTGGCAAACGTGGCCTTCAACTGGCCAAAGTGTGCAAAATTGCATTGCTCTATCAATCGCCTGAAGTCCTGCAGCGGCGTGTCTGCATCCGGGTGCAGGGCGGCAAATTCACGTAGTGCTTTGTTGGAAATCAGTTTCATCGCTGTTACCCATCTTATAGCAATTTGCTATATTTTATTTGCCTATCGCTATTCCAAAACTTGTCGGTCATTTTGAGGTGGATTGTGTTGAGGCGTTGCATGGGCAGGCGGTTGAGCGGATATGGCTATGCGTCAGGGTCAAACAAGGCGGCACGGGCAGACAGCAAGCCTGCGTGCGTGGCTTGCGGCTGGCAGCGCTCTTGCAGGGAACAAGCTTTGCAGCGCTTGGCCGCCTGCGCCGCGTTCAGGGGCGGGGGCAGCTTGCCACTGGCCAGCATCTGACGAATGGCCTCTGCGGTTTGCACCACGTCAGCGCGCAATTGCGCAGTAATGGGCACGACCCGGCGGCGTTTGGAAGTGGCGTAATACAGCGCACCCTCATTGACGGGCTTGCCGGTCATGGCCTCCAGGCACATGGCCTGCGCAGCGAGTTGAATGTCGTCACACGCGGCAATGTCAGCGGCCTTGTTGCGGCTGCCGTGTTTGTATTCCACCGGGTAGGGCACGCCACTGGCCAAGAACTCCACCACGTCAGACTTGCCAATCAGCCCCAGCGCGTCATGCCACAGCGGCAAAGCGCGCGCCACGCGCACGCCTTTGGCAGTTTCAACACCGGGCTGATCTACTTTGGCATGCAAGGCTTGCCCGCGCAGGGTGTACACATTCTCATCAAACACCTGCTCCAGGTGAATCAGGCCACACTGGCGCGGGCAGTAGTGCCAGTGCTGCAGGGCAGACAGGGGGACTTGTTCTGGCTCAACCGACACGTTGTGGCACTGGTTCAGGCGCTCGCCAGATCACGCAATGCTTGCGGATTGCGCTGCGCCAGTGTGATGAGGGTGCGGGCCGCGCCAGATGGCTGCTTGCGCCCCTGCTCCCAGCCCTGCAAGGTGCGCACTGACACCCCCAGCAACAAGGCAAACTGCGCTTGCGACAAGCCGGAGTTTTGACGCGCCGCAATCACCGGCGAATGCACCACCGTGCCTTCGCCGCGCTTCATCTGGCGTACCGACTCAACAAGCTCGGCTTCCAAGTCTCGGCTGGCTTCCCATGCGGCCAATTGCGCGTCAGTCATTGGCTTTTTAGATGTGCTCTTGGACGATTTACTTAACGGCATCACGCAACTCCTTCAACGTACTGGCCTTGAGCGAATCTTTTCTGCTCTTGGCATAGAGAAATAACAACACCAACACTCCCAGATCATTGCGAACAAAGTAAATCACCCGCACACCACCCGATTTACCCGAGACAGTGGCTCCAGCGCACCTTGCGAACGCCGCCAGAGCTTTTCACTACATCGCCCTCTTCAGGATGCTCGGCAATATAAGCAGCGAAAGCACCGCGCTCATCCTCACTCCAATACGCGGGCCAGAGCTTGCTGAACAATGGCGTTTCAATGACGGTCAGCATGGGTGAGTGTACGCCTGGGGCGTATATTTCAACTTGTCGACCTTAGGCTTGGCATAGCCTCTTGATGGCCTTCAAGCTTTGAGATGGACTACACCAGGCGCAGCAGGGTTTCGGCGGTGGCCACATCGGTGAGGTAGTTTTTGCCATCGGCGGCGGGCAATTTCAGTCGGTGACAGTTTGTCACCGACTCGCTGCCTTCCTTGCTCAGGCGCTCTTTGAGCTTGTTCCAGTATTTACGCGCTGTCTGGTAATCGGCCTGCTGGGTCAGCACTTGCACCACGTCAATCAACTAAAAACACCAGGTTTCCGTGGCTTCGTCGTACACCCGGCGGATGGATTGACCGTCGAATTCAGTGGGCAGGATTTTCATGCTCGCTCCACTCAGCAGCGGCGGGTCAAGGTCACGCCGGGGGCAGGCTGGACGGATTGCCCAACGACCAGACTCTGACCGTCAAACGCCACCGAATACGCATCAAAGCTGCGCGTCACCTCGCCCTCTGCTTTGGGC
>MNXW01000091.1 GCA_001871515.1 Comamonadaceae bacterium CG2_30_57_122 | reverse complement strand
AGGCACCGACTGCAACAGCACCAAGTGCAGCGCCAACACCAGCGCACTGAGCATCAGCAAAGCCTTGTTCTGGGTGGTGAGCTGGGTCATGTCAATTAGTGTAGTGTTGCAGCCTTGAACCGAAACTGTCCATTAGGCGGTGCTAAGGGATGTGGAAATTGCAAATGTACCGTTTATGGCGAGTGCTGACGGGATGCAGTGCTAGGCGCAAGACGCGCCGTTTAGCTCTGCTAAACAAGTGGATTGAAACGACGCAATGCGCCCAAAGTTGGCGAGTCAAATGTGCATGTTATTTGTGAACAAGCCCTAAGCACCTGTTTGAGCGCTGGCGGCAGCTTTGCGGTCATTTTGTGCGTCTGTTTGGCGTTCATAGCTAGGGCTATGCACGTCTCTCGGCCAGTCAAACTGCCTCGCAACTCACCTCGCCATGCATGCATGCCCGAATGGATTGTTTGGGTTTAAATAAACATGGGTTTAAGTGCCGGATAGCAGTGCAACACTGCAATAGAATTTTGCAGCCTGTAGCGGCATGTTTGGGACTGATTTATGAAACTTGCGACTTTGAATGACGGCTCTCGTGACGGCCAGCTGGTGGTGGTGTCACGCGACCTGTCGAACGCGCACTATGCAACCGGCATTGCCAACCACCTGCAGCAGGTGCTAGAAGACTGGAACTTTTACAGCCCCCAGTTACAAGACCTGTACGTGGCGCTGAACCATGGCAAAGCACGCCACACTTTTCCGTTCGATGCGTGTCAATGCCTGGCGCCTTTGCCCCGCGCTTACCTTTTGGCGGTGGGCGACGCCTATGCCAAGCCCGGCGTTGTTGAAGCTCAGCCAGAGACCCTGCGTCTGGCGTTTGCCGATGTCTTGCAAGGAGCCTGCGCGCCATTGACTTGCAGCAACGACAAGCTTGAACCTGATTTTGCCGCCAGCCTGGCCGTGGTCACTGGCGACGTGCCACCCGCTGCCACACCGACGCAAGCCTTGGAGTCGGTGCGCCTGCTGCTGCTGGCCAGCCACACCTGTTACCGGGCCTGGCAAGACCAACCCACTCTGGCGTGGCAGTCGCAACCAAGCACCAGTTTCAGCCCGGTCGCGGTGACCCCGGACGAGTTGGTATGGGGTGGTGAAAGCGCATGGGCGCAGGGCCGCCTGAACCTGACACTGCAATGCAGCGTGAACGGCCGCAAGCTCGGCTTGTGTGAAGCTGGCAGCGACATGACGGCCTCTTTTGGTGAACTCATCGCCCGTCTGAGCCAGGTACGCGGCTTGCGCTGCGGTAGCATCGTCAGCTCTGGTGAGGTGCGCAACCTGGAGGTCAGCCGGGGGGCTTGCAGCATCGCGGCGCGTCGGGCACAAGAGGCCGCTCAACATGGTAAAAGCAAAACGCCGTGGCTGGCACAAGACGACCAGTTGGTGATTGATATGAAAGGCCGCGACGGTCAAAGCGTGTTTGGTGCCATCACACAAGACGTGCACATTGGCCAACAACGCGCTGCAAGCCCCAGATCAACCTGAATCTGGCTCAGTCTCAGGCGCTGGCTCAGGCGCTGGCTCAGGCGCTGGCAATCTGCTTGGCAAACACCTTGATGCCGCGCAGCATCATCTCGATCGACACTGACACCAGCACCAGCCCCATCAGCCGCTCTAGCGCCACCACAAAGCGGTCGCCGGCCACACGCTGAATGCGCTCGGCTGACACCAGCACCACCGCGCTGACGGTCATGGTGACGCACAGTGCGGCAATCCATTCCAGGCGTTTCTCTGGCGCTTGCGAAACCAAGAGCAGCACGGTAGCCAGCGCCGACGGGCCGGCAATGGCGGGGATGGCCAGCGGCACAATCAACGGCTCGCCCTCGGGTTCCGCCGCGTTGCTTGCCGGGGGTGGAAAAATCATGCGCAGCGCGATCAAAAACAGAATCACACCGCCGCCAATTTGCAGCGAAAGCTCGCTCAGGTTCATCACCCGCAAGAAGCCGTCGCCTACAAACATGAAGGTCAGCAGCAGCACAAAGGCAATCAGCACCTCACGCAAAATCACCCACGGGCGCCGCTCTGGGGCGACGTGCTGGAGTGCGTTGGCGAAGATGGGGATATTGCCGATCGGGTCGGTGATCAGGATCAGCAATATGGTGGCCGAGACAAAGGTGTAATGCATGCGTGCTGCGCCATTGACGAAAATACGCAGGATAGCAGACCAACAGCGGGTTCGACCGGGGTCGGCCAGCGCAGCAGGCTACTTGCGTCGCACCAAAAATAATGACGTGGTGGCAATGCGCACCAGGTTTTCTGCCACGCTGCCCATGAACATGCGCTCAAAGCCACGTCGGCCGTGGGTGCCAATCACGATCAGGTCGGCATCCCACTGCTTGGACGCGTCGACGATCAGTTCGGCAATGCGCTTGTTGTCCGATTCGACCAGAATGCGGTAGGGGTCCAGACCGGCCTCCTTGGCTTTGGCCACCG
Organism: Comamonadaceae bacterium CG2_30_57_122; assembly: GCA_001871515.1. Taxonomy (GTDB): domain Bacteria; phylum Pseudomonadota; class Gammaproteobacteria; order Burkholderiales; family Burkholderiaceae_C; genus Rhodoferax. The sequence goes on along the minus strand of MNXW01000091.1, from coordinate 1,943 downwards.
CCGCGTCCAGCAGTTTTTCAGCGCCTTGGCGCAGCGCCGCCTTGATCTGGTCAGACTCGAGCATCAGGCCGATGTTGTCCTGATCGAGTTGGCCTGAATCAATGACGGTGCCAATGCACAGGCTCATGCCGGGCAAGCGGGCGAACTGGATGGCCTCGTGCAGCGCCAATTGCGCGGTTGCGCTGCTATCGATGGCGACAAAAATACGTTTACACATGAATTGACCCTTTGAAGTTTGAAAACAGTTGATGGCGTTAAATCTTGGCGACCAGCATCATCGGGTCGGTGATGCCCACCCCATACATTGCAACCATGGTCAACAGGCCCGCCATGATCACGTAATAAAGCGTGGGCAGGATGGTCATGCGCAGAATCGCGCCTTCGCGCCCAAGCAGACCCACCGTGGCAGATGCCGCCACCACGTTGTGAATGGCGATCATGTTGCCGGCGGCAGCGCCCACGGCCTGACTGGCCACCATCATGGCACCTGACACACCAATCAGGTGCGCGGTATCAAACTGGAATTGCGACATCATCAGGTTCGATACCGTATTGGAGCCGGCAATAAATGCCCCCAGTGCGCCGACCGATGCGGCAAAAAACGGGTAGATGCTGCCGACACTGCTGGCCACCAGTTCAGCCATGGCGCGCGGCATGGAGGGCAGGCTGGCGGTGTTGACGCCGGAGTTGATCAAAATACGCACCATCGGAATGGTGAACATCAGCACAAAGCCGGCACCAAGCAAGGTGCGCGACGATTCGGCCACAGCTGCCCCGAGTTCAGCGAGTTTCATGCGTTGCAGCAAGAAAGTTGCCAACACCACCATGACCATGATGCCGCCCGGCAGGTAAAGAAACTGAATGCTGCCCGACAGCCCGGTTTCGCCCAAAATGTTTTTCCAACCCAGCACCAGATTGTGTGAGAGGAACGCTTTCAGGTCAGGGCTCACGCGCGAGAGCACCAGCAAGCCCGCCAGCAGCAGGTACGGCAGCCAGGCCAGGCCAACCGACATGGGCGCCTTGGCGGTCAGCTGGTCGAGCTTGATCTCGATGCTGCCCATCCAATGCAGCGGCCACTCTTTTGCATCGGCAAAATCCCAGGTTTTTTTGGGTAATAAAAAACCCATTTTGGCAGCGGGCACAACGATGATCAGACCGACCAGCGCACCAATGATGGACGGAAATTCAGGGCCCAGGAAAACCCCGGCAGCAGCATAAGGCAGCACAAAAGCCAAACCGGCAAACAAGGCAAACGGCGCCATGGCCAAGCCCTCACGCCAAGATTTGTTGCGACCAAAAAACCGCGTCAGCATGACGCACATGAACAGCGGCATCAGCACACCGATGGCGGCATGGGTGAGAGCCACCTCAGAGGTCAACAACCGATAAAAGGTTTCCCAGTCAGAGCCGTTGGCCAGCAGTTGGGCTGAAATACCGGCCTTGTCCAGGCCGCCACTGACACCGACCACAATCGGTGTGCCGACTGCGCCAAAAGACACCGGGGTCGATTGCACCATCATGCCCAGCATGACCGCACCCATGGCCGGAAAGCCCAGCGCCACCAGCAGCGGTGCCGCCACGGCTGCGGGGGTGCCAAAACCGGAGGCGCCTTCAATAAAGCAGCCAAACAGCCAGGACACGATGATGACCTGCACCCGGCGGTCAGGGCTGATGTTGGCAAAGCCGCCGCGGATGGCCTTGATGGCACCGGAATGCTTCAGCGTGTTGAGCAGCAAAATCGCGCCGAAAATGATCCACAACACCGCGCCGGTCAGGATCAGGCCCTGCAGCATCGACGCCATGACGCGGTTGACCGACATGCCCCAGGCGCTCAGGGCAATCACCACGCTGAGGATCAGCACAGCGGGCATGGCGCGTTTGGCCGGCCAGTTAAAACCCACCAGCAGCATCGCTGCCAGCACCAGTGGCGCAAAGGCCAGCAA
>MNXW01000043.1 GCA_001871515.1 Comamonadaceae bacterium CG2_30_57_122 | reverse complement strand
CCGGCCCTGGGTGCAGTCGTCACCCGCGCACTCAAACCAGCCGTAGCCAACTTGGGCGCACAGCAGTTCAAGATACAGAACGCGCTGGATATTTTGTTTGGAGGCTATTGATCTTGGCACCTATCTCATCCCAATACGAAACCTTCCTGCGCCACGTGCAGACCACCGGCGTGTTCAAGCCCGACCGCACCGGCACCGGCACCACCAGCGTGTTTGGCTACCAGATGCGCTTTGACCTGCGCCAGGGCTTTCCGCTGGTGACCACCAAAAAGGTGTTCCTTAAAGCCATCATCGTCGAGCTGCTGTGGTTTTTGCGCGGTGACAGCAATGTGAAATGGCTGCAAGAGCGCGGCTGCACCATTTGGGACGAATGGGCGCGCGCCGACGGCAGTCTGGGGCCGGTGTATGGCGTGCAATGGCGCAGCTGGCCCCGGCCCGACGGCGGCCACATTGACCAAATTCAACAGGTGATTGACACGCTCAAGACCAACCCCGATTCACGCCGCATTTTGGTGAGCGCCTGGAACGTGGCCGACCTGGATCAGATGGCGCTGATGCCCTGCCACGCGTTCTTTCAGTTTTACGTGGCGCCAGCCACCACGCCGGGCGGCCGCGGCAAACTGAGCTGCCAGCTGTACCAGCGCAGCGCCGACATTTTTTTGGGCGTGCCGTTCAATATTGCCAGCTACGCGCTGCTGACGCACATGGTGGCGCAGCAGTGCGACCTGGAGGTGGGCGACTTCATCTGGACTGGCGGCGACTGCCATATCTACGCCAACCACGCCGAGCAGGTGGCGCTGCAGCTCAGTCGTGAGCCTTTTGCCTATCCAGCCCTTGTGATCAAAAGCAAGCCTGCTAGCATTTTTGATTACGCGCTGGAGGATTTTGAGGTGCAAAACTACCAGTGCCATCCGGCCATCAAAGCCCCGGTGGCGGTGTGAGCGGCGCCCACATCAGCCGCCGCCAGCTTTGGGCTTTGGTCGCCCTGACCTTGATGTGGGGCACCAACTGGCCGATGATGAAGTACAGCCTGCGCGAGCTCTCACCGCTGTACTTTCGCGCGCTCACCATGAGTTTTGGTGCGCTGTGGCTGTTTTCCTTTTACCGCATGAAGGGGGTGCGCATGTGGCCGCAAGGCCGCGAGTGGCGCAGTGTGGCCACGCTGGGTTTGCCCAATGTGCTGGGCTGGCACACCATGGCGATTCTGGGCGTGAAAGAACTCGCCAGCGGACGCGCCGCTATCTTGGGCTTCACCATGCCGATCTGGACGGTGCTGCTGGGCGTGCTTTTTTTCAAAGAAAAACTCACCCGGCGCATTGGCCTGGCGGTGCTGGCCGTGGCCTTGGCCATTGGCTTGCTCACCTTCAATGAACTGACCGCGCTGGCTGGCAAACCGCTGGGCATTGTGTGGATGGAAGGCGCCGCCTTGTCGTGGGCCGCTGGCACGCTGCTGATGCGCCGTGCGCACCTGACGATCCCGATGGAAACGTTAACCGTATGGATGCTGATTCTGGCCAGCGTCTGCCTGTGGCTGTTTGCTGCCGTGCTGGAGCCCTGGCCGACCTGGCAATTTTCTGCGCCGATGTGGGGCAGCCTGGCTTACGGCGCGCTGATCAACTACGGTTTTGCCCAGATCATCTGGTTTGGCCTGGCGCGCCATTTGCCGCCCGCCACCAGCGCCATGAGCATCATGGCCATTCCGCTGATTGGCACGGCCAGCGCCACGTTGATCGTTGGCGAAGTACCCGGTTGGCAGGATGCTGCCGCCATGCTGTGCGTGATGGCCGCCATTGCCGCGGTGCTGCTGCCGAGTCGTTCAAAATCCACCACTACCGCGTCCAGCCCAGACTGATCCCGCTTCCGATTCAACCACTTTGAACAGACGCTTTTGCATGCAACTGAACCTGATTTTTGCCCGCGCTGCCAACGGTGTGATTGGCCGCCACAACACCCTGCCCTGGCATCTGCCCGAAGACATGGCGCACTTTAAACGCACCACCCTGGGCTGCCCGGTGATCATGGGGCGCAAAACCTGGGACTCGCTGCCACCCAAGTTCCGGCCGCTGCCGGGCCGGCTCAACATTGTGGTGACGCGCCAGCCGGACTGGCAAGCCGAGGGTGCGCAGGTGGCGCATTCAATAACGCAAGCCTGCACCCTGTGTCCACCTGAGAGCACTGCCTGGGTGATTGGTGGCGCTGAGGTGTACGCGCAGGCTTTGCCGCTCGCCACACTGGCCGTGGTTACAGAAATTGATGCGGTGTTTGAAGGCGACGCGTTTGCGCCAGCATTCGGCTCAGAGTGGTTTGAGGTGGCGCGTGAAAACCAACGCTCAAGCACCGGACTGCACTTCAGTTTTGTCACCTACCACCAGGCGCTGCACGCTAAATTACATCAACTTTAATAGCTACTTGCCCTTTATTTATAAGGGCTAGAGCCCAATTTTTCATATGAAAATAGCCACCTGGAACATCAACTCCCTTACCGTGCGCCTGCCCCAGGTGCTGGACTGGCTGGCCGCCAACCCGGTCGATGTGCTGGCGCTGCAAGAGCTCAAGCTGACCGACGACAAGTTTGCGCACGCCGCGTTCAAAAATGCGGGTTATGAGTCGGTCTGTTTTGGCCAGAAAACCTACAACGGCGTGGCTCTGATCAGCAAAAGCCCGGCGCAGCAGGTGGTGCGCAATATTCCGGGTTTTGACGACGACCTGGCGCGCGTCATCAGCGGCACCTTTCCTCTTGAACCGGCCTCTGGCGCAGCGGCGGATACTGATCAAACCATGCGCGTGGTGGGCGCGTATTTTCCCAACGGCCAGGCGCCTGGCAGCGACAAGTTTGAGTACAAGCTGGCCTGGTTGCAAGGCTTGCGCGCCTGGTTGCGCACCGAGTTGGTGAGCCACCCCAAGCTGGTGCTGCTGGGCGACTACAACATCACCTTTGACGATGCCGACGTGTGGGACCCCGAGGGCATGCGTGACCAGATTCATTGCACCGACGAAGAACGCTACGAGCTCAATGCCCTGATCGCCCTGGGTTTGACGGATGCGCACCGGCTGTTCCCCCAAGCATCCAAAAGCTATTCATGGTGGGACTACCGCGACTTTGGTTTCAGGCGCAACCACGGCATGCGCATTGACCACATTTTGGTCAGCCAGGCGCTTAAACCACAGGTGTCAGCCTGCCGCATCGACAAAACCCCGCGCAGCAACGAGCGCCCCAGCGACCACGCCCCGGTGGTGCTGGAGCTGAGTTGACAGCCATGGCCCAGAAGGCCACACCAAAGCATGAAACGGCAGTTGCGCTGTAGGGCGGGTTTCAACCCGCCATGGCCGACTGAAGTCAGCCCTACAAATCCTTTGCATCAACCTTTCTTTCACGTTAAACCCAATCCATCCCTTAGGCGGCACTTCGTGCTTACATGATGCCTTTTTGGATTATTTGGGTTAAATATCTCTCTGTTAAAAAATCTATTTGCTATTTAAATTATAGCTAATAACTATTTATTTATAAGGGATAGAAGCTTATTTTATTCAAGACCAAGTTCTTGTATCTTGCGTGTGATGGTGTTGCGCCCAATGCCAAGTTTTTGCGCTGCTTCAATGCGGCGCCCCCGGGTGGCGGACAGTGCGGCCAGAATCAGCCGCGACTCAAAACGTGCAGTGAGCACGTCCCACACGTCGGTACGGTCGGTGGCCAACAGCGCCAGCGCTTCTTCGTCCAGCCCCAGCTCCCAGGCCTGCACCGCACGCGCGGCGGGTGCTTGCCTGGAGGTCGCCGGTGTGGCATCTGGCAGCGTGGGCATAACCAGCTCGCCCGGTTCGGGTAGGCCTGCTTGCACCAGATGGGCCGTGGACGGTGGGGTCGGGCTGATGGGCAAGCGCTCAGCCACCGCCACTTCAGGGGGCAAATCTTTGGCTTCAATCACCTGCGCCGGAGCCATCACGGTGAGCCAGTGGCAAATGTTTTCCAACTGGCGCACATTGCCAGGAAAAGCAAACTGCCCTAGCCACACCAGCGCCGCCTCAGAGATGCGCTTGGGCTCCACCCCCAACTGGCGCGCGCTTTGCTGCAAAAAATGCCGGGTCAGCATGGGAATGTCTTCCAGCCGCTCGCGCAGAGCCGGCAGGCGCAGGCGGATCACGTTGAGGCGGTGAAACAAGTCCTCGCGAAACACGCCGTCTTTGACGCGCTGCTCCAGGTTTTGGTGCGTGGCCGCAATCACGCGCACATTGGCTTTGACCGCGTTGTGCCCACCTACCCGGTAGAAATGCCCGTCTGAGAGCACCCGCAACAGGCGGGTTTGCAAATCGAACGGCATGTCGCCAATTTCGTCCAGAAACAGGGTGCCGCCATCGGCTTGTTCAAAGCGCCCACGGCGCATGGTTTGCGCGCCGGTGAAGGCGCCGCGCTCGTGACCAAACAGCTCGGATTCGAGCAAGTCTTTCGGAATGGCCGCCGTGTTGATGGCCACAAAGGGCCCGGCAGCGCGCGGCGAATGTTTGTGCAGCGCACGCGCCACCAGTTCTTTGCCAGAGCCGGATTCGCCGGTGATCATGACGGTGACGTTGCTCTGGCTCAGGCGGCCAATGGCGCGAAACACGTCCTGCATGGCCGGGGCCTGGCCCAGCATTTCAGGCGTATCGGTGGCCTGCTCGTCGCTGACCTCTTCACGCTGGCTCTCCGCCACCGCACGGCGAATCAGCTCCACCGCTTTGGGAATGTCAAACGGCTTGGGCAAGTATTCAAACGCACCGCCCTGAAAGGCCGACACGGCGCTGTCCAGGTCTGAGTAAGCGGTCATGATGATCACCGGCAGCCCCGGGTACTTGGCTTTGACCTTGTCCAACAGGTCCAGGCCAGAGCCACCGGGCATGCGAATGTCGCTCACCAGCACCTGAGGCGGTTTGTCGTCTTCAGCGAGCGCCTTGAGCACATCCCGTGCACTGGTGAAACTGCGGCTGGGCAACTGCTCGCGCAGCAGCGCTTTTTCGAGCACAAAGCGAATCGACTGGTCATCGTCCACAATCCAAATGGGTTTCATCACGTTGTGTTGCCTC
>MNXW01000277.1:4215-4865 GCA_001871515.1 Comamonadaceae bacterium CG2_30_57_122 | reverse complement strand
GCACTGGCACTGGCACTGGCACTGGCACTGGCACTGGCACTGGCACTGGCGGTGCGACAGGCGGCACGTCGAATCTCACCGTTTCGGTGACGGTCAGCGGGGTGACATCCAACATCACAGTCGCCAATGTTCCCAAGCCGGCCAATGAATCAGAATTCTGTGGTGCCCTTCAAAACGACGCTACGTTCTCTTCCATCGGCGCAAGTGGTGGCGGCACCGAGTCCATCAACAGTTTGCGCCAGCAACGTGCTGTTCGGTGAAACCATCCGTGCCTCCGAGGATGTGATCAATAACAAAGGGGGCATAGCCCCCTTTGATGCTGTGACAGCGATGGATCGATCACATCAGTTATAGGTGTAAGTCACCTTGTAGGGAATGGTCGCGCTGACGGGTGTGACGATGGTCAATGTTGCGCTGATGTTGCCCACGTTGCCCGAAAACGAGCAACTGTTGATGGTCAGCGTGCCGCCACCACTTGCGCCGATGGAAGAGAACGTAGCGTCGTTTTGAAGGGCACCACAGAATTCTGATTCATTGGCCGGCTTGGGAACATTGGCGACTGTGATGTTGGATGTCACCCCGCTGACCGTCACCGAAACGGTGAGATTCGACGTGCCGCCTGTCGCACCGCCAGTGCCAGTGCCAGTGCC
>MNXW01000277.1:0-4207 GCA_001871515.1 Comamonadaceae bacterium CG2_30_57_122 | reverse complement strand
CAGTGCCAGTGCCAGTGCCAGTGCCAGTGCCAGTGCCAGTGCCAGTGCCAGTGCCAGTGCCAGTGCCAGTGCCAGTAAGCGCAGTGAACTTGGCGGCAAAGTCAAAACCGTTGGGTGCTGTGATGGTGACGCTGGTCACAAAAGGAAATAGGTCGCCGTGATTGGCCAAACCCGCCGCAGTCCTTGCAGCTGCAAGTGCTTCCAACACCTTGTCCAACGGATCGGTGCTTTGGGCGGTAAAGGCGGTGGTGATCGGATTCTTGGTTCCCAAAGCTGTCGACAAGCCCCAAGCAGATTTAATGTTGTTCAGTGCTGTGTCAATATCAGCGGTTTTTAGAGCTGGCAAGGTAGGGGCGCTAAACCAGGTGGCTGGATCTTTGCCAGCCAGGTTGGCGACAACCAGGTCGGTCAGGGGGGTAATGTTCACCGTGCCCAGCGTCATGGCAATGGAGTGATAGTTGGTGTTGTTGGCGGTGCCGGTCGCGCTGCCTATATTCCCACCACTCACCCGAACTGCACAGGGTAGCGTTTGCCCCGAAAGGGTCACACGCCATGCGCCGTTAGTGTCGGTAAGCTTTGTTTGGTTGATTGGCGAACCTCCTGCGCAAGTGATGTTGATGTCGCCGCCGACGATGGGTAGACCCACGGCTGCTGTGCCTGACAGTGTGGCAACGGGTGGTGTGGGGGCAGTGTCAGAACCGCCGCAGGCAGAAAGAAGGCAAGCCGTCGCCAGTGCGCCTAGGGGCAATGAAAAGTATGAAAGTTTCATGATTTAAAGGTGATGAAAGAAGGTTGATGGAGGTCGGATTTGGGTTTAAGCCAGCAACAGCCATAAACAGCTTTGCCGTTGCAAATATTAAAAGGGCACACCGTGGAAGTCATCCCCACCGATGGGGGGGTAGCGATCGGTAAGGCGATTCATGGATACTTGACCTTGAACCAAATTCAGGGTCGACATTGAGCACGCTGACACTATTCCCAACCTACGCACCCGCCGTTGAGCGTGATCTCTTCTTGCTCGGCTATCGCAACCTGCGGGCGCATATCGTGGGGCATGTCAGCTTGTCGTTTCTGGTGGCGGCCGGCGCCTGGATTGCCGCGCCCCACGCCCGGGTGTTGGCCTGGCTGGGCTGGATGTTGGCTTTGGCGTTGGTGTTTGGACTGGGTTTCTGGCTGTTCCGCCAGCGCGCTGCCATGACCACGATCAACGCGCAGGATTTGGTGCAGTGGAAGCGGATGCACCTGTTTATGGTGACTTGGCCTGGCTTGGGCTGGGGCAGTATCGGCTTTCTGTTTGTGCCTGACGCCCAGCTCAACAACCTGATGGTGATGACCGCCTTTGCCGGCGCGCTGGCTTATTCGGCGGTAAGCAACGCGCATGATTTGCGCGGCTTTGTGGTCAGCGTCACACTGGCAAGTTTGCTGTTGTTGTCACAACTTCCGGCGGCATTTGGTGACCATGCCTGGGCGGCATCGGGCATGTGTTTGCTCTATTTGTCTGTCATGGCCTGGGTCGCGCGCAATGCGCATTTGACCTTGATTGAATCGATTGAACTGCGCTTGGCGAATGAACAACTGGCGCAAAGAAATGCCGAAATTGCCAGCCGTGCCGAAAAAGCCAACCGTGACAAGTCCGAGTTTCTTGCCGCTGCCAGCCACGACTTGCGCCAACCCGTCCATGCCTTGCTGCTGCTGGTGGAGGCTTACCGTCAACAGGTGCCTGCCGCGTCGACGCACCCGTTGATGCAACAGATTGCGCAGGCGGGGCATGCCATTAACAGTTTGTTCAATTCGCTGATGGAGTTGTCGCGACTGGAGAGCGGCAGTGAAAAAGTCCAACTGGTCGACTTCAGGCTGGTACCTTGGCTAAAGTTGGCTCTGGAGCGAGCCCAGCCACAAGCTCAAGCCGTCGGCCTGGCCTTGCGCAGTTTTGTTGCTTCTGGGGTTGGCAACGCGGTTGCTCATACGGATCAGGTTTTGCTCGGCAGGGTGCTTGGCAACCTCCTCGGCAATGCATTGCGCTACACGCCGCGCGGTGGCGTGTTGCTGGCTTTGCGACATGCACACGGAAGTGCTGGCCTTTGGCTTGAGGTGTGGGACACCGGCATTGGCATCCCGCAGACAGATCAGGCCCGTATTTTTGACCCCTACGTGCAGATAGATAACCGCGAGCGTGACCGCAGCAAAGGCTTGGGGCTGGGGTTGGCCATTGTCAAACGCGCTACCGAGTTGTTGGGGCTGACCGTTACGGTGCGCTCAGTGCCGGGTCGGGGGACGCGCTTCAGGGTCACATTGCCCGGCGGTGTGTTCACCCTCCAAGGCAGTCGTCATGAGTCCGGTGCATCGGCGCTGACGACCCCGGTACAAGAGGCCCGGCCAGCTTCGTGGCTGGTCGGGCGGCGGGTCTTGCTGATCGACGACGATGCCATGGTGATGGCTGCCATGCTAGCCTTGTTGTCTGGCTGGGGGCTTGATCTGCGCACGGCAACCCGGGGCGATTTGACTGCCTTTGACGCCTGCCCGCCAGGCTGGGAGCCTGAGTGCGTGCTGTGCGACTTTCGGCTGCCGGGACCCATGAATGGCATTGCTGTTCTTGAGGCTCTACAGCAACGCTACGCCCGCGTTGTCGGCGTGCTGCTCTCAGGTGAGATGGTGCAAAGCGTGCAGCAGGATGCCGAAGACGCCGGTTTTCTGTTGCTGTCCAAGCCGGTTGACGCGGGTGCACTGATGTCCCTTTTGACCACCTTGCTTGAGCGTCGCAGCGAGAACCGATCGTCATGAACATCCTGATCGTTGATGACCATCCGCTGACCTGCCAAGGACTGGCCGCGTTACTGACCGCGACACAAAACGGTGCGCAGGTTCAAAGCGCCTATTCGGCGGCGCAGGCACACGCAGCACTGCAGCGATTGCCCGCACCCAACTGGATTTTTCTCGACATCAATTTGCCCGACGATCCAACGCACCAGTTATTCAAGAGCCTATGTGATTCCCACTGGATCGACCGCTGTGTGCTGATCTCGGCTGAACCAGGGCACCACCTGATCCGCACTGCCCTGGCGGCGGGTGCGCGCGGGTTCATCCCCAAAACAGCTGACCCCGCGTTGGTGCTGGAGGGGTTTGCGCGTGTTTTGGCGGGTGAGTTTTATGTACCTCCAGCACTGGCCGAAGCCATGCGTGAAAGGCCAACGACGCCCGCTGGCGTGCGTGGCCTGTCGCCGCGGTTGCGACAGGTGCAAGAGCTGTTGTTGCGCGGTACGCCCAACAAGCTCATCGCGCGCGAACTGGCGCTGTCAGACCACACGGTCAAAGAGTACGTTTCGTCGGTGCTGGCGTTTCACGGTGTGGTCAACCGGCTCGAACTGGTGTTGAAACTAGGGGGCGATAAGAAAAGCAGCTGAAAAAAGGGTTGGTAACATCGTCACCAATCCATGAGCAAACTCAAGCAACTCGAAACCTTCTGCGCCGTGGCTGCGCGTGGTGGCCTGAGCGCCGCTGCCAAAGCTGAGGGCGTGGCCCCGGCCATCATCGGGCGGCGCATCGACGCGCTGGAAGAGCGTCTGGGCGTCAAGCTGCTGCTGCGCACCACGCGGCGCGTCACGCTCACGCCTGAAGGCAGCGCTTTTCTGGAAGACTGCCAGCGCCTGCTGGGCGAAATCGCCAACGCCGAAGCTGCGGTGTCGGCCGGTGGTGTCGCGGCCCGCGGTCATTTAAGCCTGTCTGCACCGGCCGGTTTTGGTCGCCGCCACGTGGCTCCGCTGGTGCCGCGCTTTCGTGAGTTGCACACTGACGTGACGATTGCGCTCAACCTGAGCGACCGGGTGGTGGACTTGGCGGCGGAGGGTTTTGACTGCGCGGTGCGCGTGGGTGAAATGCCCGACTCGTCGTTGGTGAGCGCACGCCTGGCCGACAACCGCCGCCTGTGCGTGGCCGCCCCGAAGTATTTGCGCCAGCACGGCACGCCGCGCCATCCGCATGACCTGACGCGCTTTGACTGTCTGACGCTGACCAGCGACGCATCGCAGGCCAGGGGCTGGGCCTTCCTGCTGCCCAAAGACGGTGCAGCAGAACTGGTGCACCTCAAGCCTGGTGGGCCACTGAGTTGCTCTGATGGTGAAGTCTTGTTTGATTGGTGCGTGGCTGGCTATGGCATCGCCTGGCGCAGCACCTGGGAGGTGCAGGCCGAGATTGCCTCGGGTGCGCTGGT
>MNXW01000234.1 GCA_001871515.1 Comamonadaceae bacterium CG2_30_57_122 | reverse complement strand
CAATCTCACTGCGGCCGTGACCCAAGCCACAGGTCCACAGGCCTGAGAGCCCGTCAAAAATTTTGCGGCCGTCCAGGTCGGTGTAATAAGCGCCCTGGGCGCTGGCCATCATGCGCGGATGGGCCTTGAAGTCGCGGTTGCCGGTATAGGGCATCCAGTGCGCGTCCAGCCAGGCGGCGTCGGTGCGTGGGCGGGTCAGGGCTTGGGTGTCGGGCATGTTCATGGCGCAATCCTTCCAATGTGGCAAATCATTGGCCGATTGTGGGGCGCTCTGTTACTCTTATAAATAATCAACTGTCAACGTTCACTTGCGCATCTATGAAAGTAAAAACCCACCCCGCCCTGGGTCAGCTCAGCGACATGGACATCCGCTTGCTGCGTGTCTTCAAAACCGTGGCCGACTGCGGCGGCATGGCGGCGGCCGAGTTGGCGCTCAACATTGGCACCAGCACCGTCAGCCGCCACATCAAAGACCTGGAAACCCGCCTGAACCTCACCCTGTGTCGACGTGGCCGCGCCGGTTTTGCCCTGACCCCCGAGGGCGAGCAAATTTATGCCGAAACCCTGCGCCTGCTCAGTGGCGTGGATGCGTTTCGCAGCCGGGTGGACGAGATTCACCAGCGCATGGGTGGCGCGCTGCAGATTGCGGTGTTTGACAAAACCGCCAGCAACCCCGCCGCGCACATCAGCCAGGCGATTGCGCTTTTTGCTGCCCAAGCGCCCGACGTGGCACTGCACCTGCACGTGGCCCCGCTGGATGCGATTGAGCGTGGCGTGCTCGACGGCCAGTTTCAGGTTGGCATCATCCCCGGCCACCGCAGTTCTGCCACACTGGCCTACGACGAGCTGTTCAGTGAAACCATGTACCTGTATTGCGGCGCGGCGCACCCCCTGTTTAAGGCCGCAGCAAGCATAGAGCCCCAAGACTGGAACGCGCTGCGCGCCCATGCCTTTGCTGGCTTGGGCTACCACTCGCCCAACATGGAGTTGACCCAGCAGGTGCAACTGGTGCGGGCGGCCACCGGGTACGACCAGGAATCGATTGCCACGCTGATTTTGTCGGGCTGCTTTCTGGGATTTTTGCCTGACCACTACGCCGCTGAATTTGTGCGCCAGGGACGTATGCGTGCGCTCAAGCCGGAGGTGTTCAATTACTACTGCAGTTTTTTCAGCATTGTGCGCGCGTCACCGCAGGCCACCCGGGTCACGCAGATGTTTCAAATGTGCCTGCGCCAGGCACACCTTGCGACCCCAAATTTATAAGCGTTTTTTGGATTTGAGCACAGTCCAGGCCAAGCGTCCGGCAGCAAACAGGTTGACCGCCATCACCGCCAACGACGGCCACAGCGGCAATTCCACCCCCGAAAGGGCTGCATAAGCCAGCAGGCCAACCAACGCCAGCCCGGCGATCAGCAGCGTCACAATGTCGCCACGAATGGCCCCACGTTGGAAAAATTTCATGGTCATGGTCAGCTTGGGAAAAAGAATGAATTTTGATTTTAAGGGCTCAAGCGAGAATAGCTTGGACAAAGGAGGTTGTGATGGCAAGTGCCAGGTTAGGGCTTGTTCACAAATAACATGCACATTTGGCGCGCCCGCCACTGCCGCCAGAAATGAGATATTTGCTATTTCCGCATCCCTTATGTGCGCCAGGCCTGGCCGCCGGTGTTGCTCTGCCTGGCGCTGCTGTGGGCTTGGCTGCTATGAGCTTGGCTGCACTGGTGTTGTCCCTGAACCACTGTCACCCAGGTTCTGGACAGTGCCCAATCATTGGTGAGCCAATGTCCCCTTTTTTGATTCACCGAGGTTCACCATGACAGACAGCACCCACCACCGCATTTGCCCCCTGTGTGAAGCCTGTTGTGGGCTGGAGATCAAAGTGCGTGACGGCACGGTGACGCAAATTCGTGGCGACGCGCAAGACCCGTTCAGCCAAGGCTATCTCTGTCCCAAAGCCGTGGCCTTGAAGGACCTGCATGACGACCCCGACCGGCTGCGCACGCCCATGATCAAACGGGGTGGCGTGCATCAGCCTGCCACCTGGGACGAAGCTTTTGCTGAAATCGCCCGCCGCCTGCCGCCGCTGCAGGCTCAGCATGGCCGCCACGCAGTGGCAGTGGCTGTGGGCAACCCGGTGGCGCACAAATACGGGCTGTTCACTTACTTCCCCAAACTGGCGCGCGCTTTGGGCACGCGCAATGTGTTTTCGGCTTCCAGCCTGGATCAGGTGCCCAAACAACTCTCCTGCGGCCTGATGTTTGGCCACTGGATGAGCGTGCCCCTGCCCGACATCAGCCGCACGCAGCTGTTGATCGTGATCGGGGCCAACCCGCTGGCCAGCAACGGCAGCCTGTGGACGGTGCCCGACTTCAAGGGCAAGGCCAAAGCGCTGCAAGCGCGCGGCGGGCGCCTGGTGGTGATTGACCCGCGCCGCACCGAAACCGCGGCAGTGGCCAATGCGCACCATGCGATTCGCCCCGGCGCGGACGTGTTCTTGCTGGCGGCCATGGTCAACACCCTGTTTGCCAAGGGCTGGGTGCGTCTGGGTGCGGTGGCCGAATGGGTCAATGGCGTGGACGAGGTGCGCCAGGCCGTGGCCGCCTTCACCCCCGAGGCCGTGGCGCAACGCTGCGGCATGGCCGCCGACACCATCGTGGCCTTGACGCACGAGTTGGCGCACACCGAACGCGCGGCGGTGTATGCCCGCATTGGCACTTGCACGCAAACCTTTGGCACGCTGGCCAGCTGGCTGGTGGATGTGCTCAACCTGCTGACCGGTCATCTGGATGCGCCCGGTGGCGTGATGTTCACCAAAGCCGCCGCCTTTGCCAGCAACACCCAAGGCAAGCCGGGCAGTGGGCGTGGCATCAGCACCGGCCGGCATCAGTCCCGCGTGAGCGGTGCGCCCGAGGTGATGGGTGAGCAGCCCATGACCTGTCTGGCCGAAGAGATTGAAACAGCAGGTGCCGACCAGATTCGCGCCCTGATCACCGTGGCCACCAACCCGGTGCTGTCTGCCCCCAACGGGCCGCGCATCGCCAAGGCACTGGAAAGCCTGGATTTCATGGTCAGCATGGACATTTACCTCAACGAGACCACACGCCACGCCGATGTGATTTTGCCCGGCGTGTCGCCGCTGCAGGACGACCACTTTGATGTGACCTTTGGGCAGCTCTCCTGGCGTAACCAGGCCCGCTACAGCGCCCCGGTGCTACCGCCAGAAGACCGCCCGACCGAGTGGCAAATCCTGCTGAAGCTGGCCGCCATTGCCCAGGGGCAGAAGGTGGATGTAGACGTGAACGCGCTGGACGATGCCCAGTTTGCCCAAGACGTGCAACGCCAGTTTGGCAACCATGCGCCTGCGGTCATGCAAGCCACCCAGGGCTTGCGCGGCCCGCAGCGCCTGCTGGAACTGGGCTTGCGCACCGGCCCCTACGGCGATGCGTTTGGCCAAAAACCAGACGGTCTGACCCTGGCCAAAGTGCAAGCGGCTACCAGCGGCCTTGACCTGGGCGAGCTGCAGCCGCGTGTGCCGGAGCTGCTGCGCACGCCCAGCGGCCAGATCGAGCTGGCCCCGCGCATGCTGCTGGCTGATTTGCCACGTGCCTGGGCGGATGTGCACGCCTGTGCGCCTGAACTGGTCATCATCGGGCGGCGCGACGTGCGCAGCAACAACAGCTGGATGCACAACCTGCCCACGCTTGCCAAGGGCCCGATGCGCTGCACCGTTCTGGTGAATCCGGCCGATGCGGCTCGACTGCAACTACAAGACGGCAAGCTGGCGTGCATCAGCAGCGCTTCAGGGCAGGTGCAAGCGCTGGTGGAATTGAGTGCCGACATGATGCCTGGCGTGGTGAGCTTGCCGCATGGCTGGGGGCATGATTTGCCCGGCAGCCAGCTCGCCCTGGCGGCACAGCGCCCCGGTGCCAACCTGAACGCGCTGCTGGACGACCAGCAACGTGACCCGCTGTCTGGCAATGCGGTGCTCAGTGGTGTGGCGGTTAGTGTGCGCGCGTGACAGGTTTTGTAGGGTCGACTTGAGTCGACCATGGTGGGTGCAAGTACACCCTGCAAAAGTGCCACGCATGGTGAGCGCATCCGCTCGACTTATTTACACTAACGTCCATGTGCAACAAGGACACCCCAAAGCATGAAACACGCGTGCCCTGCGTAGGGCGGGTTTTAACCCGCCATGGCCGACTGAAGTCGGCCCTACGACACGCCATTCTTGTCGGCTGTGGGCGTTGTTTCACGTTAAATAAGCCTCTAGCCCTTATATAACAAGCGCATGCAGCTATTGAATATGTAGCTAATGCATGCCGTTTTTGGCTGCACTTGCTGCGTGTCCCAGGCGTTTGCCGTGCGGCAACTCATGCAAACGGGTGAGCAGGTCGCGGCAGTAGCCGTCCACCTTGAGGCACTTGTTGATCTCATCCACCGGCAGCGGGCCCGACACCACCACAATGTCGTTGGCGCTGGCCAGAGCCCCGCTGGCACGCAGGCGGCGGCGGGTGTTGTTGGCCCAACTGTGGATGCGCATGGGACTACCGTGCTCGCGCAGTGCGCCGGTGCTGGCCTCAAATGCAATCGCCACGTTGTCGGTTTTGAGCCGCAGGCGGTGCTCTCCGGTGACTTTGCTCACCGGCGTGCTCAGGTCATACAGGTGGTAGTTGCCTTCTTTGAGTTGGTATTGCAGTGTCATGTGGCGTGTCCTCTTCTAGAGAGGTGGATTTTGCAAGGTGTGGCAGTTGGCTAAAGCTGAAAAAGCACCCAAAAACCGGGCGCAAATGCAATTTGGGTGTAAACCCTGACAAGGCTTGACCGCATCATAAACAGTACAGTCGCACAGTACGGTCGTCGCATTATCAGTAATAGAATAAATTTTGCCCGTAAACATTAGCCACACTGATTGAGTCACGCCCATGAGCACTTTTGACCCCGATGCACTCGAATGTCTGGCCGCCATTGTGGAAGAAGGTGGCTTCGAGCGCGCGGCGGTGCGTTTGTCGATCACCCAGTCGGCGGTGTCACAGCGGCTGCGCTCGCTGGAAGTGCAGGTGGGCACGGTCTTGATCGTGCGCAGCCGCCCCTTGAAGGCCACGGCGGCCGGGCGTTTGCTGCTCAAGCACGCCATGCAAACGCGGCTGTTGCGTGCCGACCTGGAGCGCGACCTGAAAGACATGTCACCCGGCGTGGCCGGGATGGCGGGCGAGGATGAGCGCATTTCGATTGCCATCAACGCCGACAGCATTGCCACCTGGGCCTTGCCCGCGCTCAACCCGATCGCACACCAGGGCTTGGGGCTGGAGATCATCACCGACGACCAGGACTTTACCTTTGAGTGGCTGCGCGAAGGTCGCGTGCTGGGCTGTGTGACCACCTTGCCGGCGGCGCTGCGCAGTTGCAAAGTGGAACCCCTGGGCGCCATGCAGTATGTGGCTGTGTCGCAACCGGAGTTTGCCGACAAGCACTGCCCGCAGGGTCTGACCCCGCACAATTTCAACCGCTTGCCGTTCATCGCCTTCAACCGCAAGGATGATTTGCAGGCCGAGTTTGTGGCCAGCGTCTGTGGCCTCAAACATGTAGCCCTAAGCCAGCTGTATGTGCCCAGTTCAGAAGGTCAGGTGTGTGCGGTGCTGGCCGGTTGGGGCATCAGCGTGCTGCCTGAACTCAAGGTACGAGATCACTTGCAGACGGGGCGATTGGTTGAGCTGATGCCCGGGCGCAGTTTGCCGGTAGCGCTGTATTGGCATTGCTGGAACCTGGACTCCGCGCTGCTGGATACCTTGACCCAGACGTTGAAGGCCGCCGCCGCGACGGCCCTGGTTGAAATGCCTGCCCCTTAGGGCTTGTTCACAAATAACATGCACATTTGACTCGCCAACTTTGGGCGCACTGCGTCGTTGCAAATCGCTTGTGCAGCAGAGCTGCACGGCACGCTTTGCGCCTCGCATTGCATCCCAAATCCGGCGGCCAAATGTGCAGCTTATTCATGAACAAGCCCTTAGCGCACGATCAGCACTGGCACCTTGCAGCTGGCCAGTACTTGGGTGGCCACCGAGCCCACCACCAAATTGATCAAGGCGCCGTGCCCGTGTGAACCCATCACCACCAGGTCAAACTTGCCGTCTTCAGCTAGCTTGGCGATCAGTTCGCCGGGCTTGCCGGTTTTCCAGGAGCACTTGGCTGAGACACCATGGCGCTCCAGAAATTTGGTTACCGGTAGCATCACGCGCTGGCCTTCATCTTCGTAGTATTTGGCCACCAGTTCCTTGCCCAGTGCAGCCCGTGCCTGGGTCGGCAGCACCAGTTGCGCGGTAAAAGCGACATATTCATTTTTAGGCGAGAACAACTCATGCGCAGCCAGATAAGCCAGCATTTTCTTGGTGTACGCACTGCCATCAACAGCTAGAAGAATTTTCATGGTGAACTCCAAAATTTAAGTAAGGTCAGTTTACCCAAGGTCAGGGCATCTGTGGGGCTGATGGTCAAGAAAACGTCAGCTTGATTGCACCAGTTGCGCTGTCAACCCGGCTTGTGTCAATGCCGTCAGCACTTCGGCGATGTGTTGTGACCCACGTGTCTGGACTACCAGCTCGACTTCAGCGTTTTGTGCCGCCAGCGTGGTGAAGGCGCGCTGGTGGTGCACCTCGTTGATGTTGGCTCCGGCGGCTGCCACCGTGGCGGTGATCAGCGCCAGCGTGCCGGGTACATCGCGGGCGCTGACTTTGAGCCGTGCCAGCCGACCAGCGCGCACCATGCCACGCTCAATGATGGCCGCCAGCAGCAGCGGGTCAATGTTGCCGCCGCACAGCACCAGGCCGACCTTTTTGCCTCTGAAGCGGTCGGCGTATTTCAGCAGCGCCGCCAGACCGGTGGCCCCGGCACCTTCCACCAGGGTTTTTTCTACTTCAAGCAGCATCACGATGGCCTGCTCGATGTCGCCCTCTTCCACCAGCAGCAGGTCGTCCACCTTGGCGCGGATGAT
>MNXW01000140.1 GCA_001871515.1 Comamonadaceae bacterium CG2_30_57_122 | reverse complement strand
ACCCTTCTCACATTCACCATGCGCATCCTCCTGGCCGAAGACGAACACGCACTGGCCACCTGGCTGGTGCAGGCGCTGCAGCAAAGCCAGTTTCAGGTTGACTGGGTCAACGACGGCCGCCTGGTGCGGCAAAGCCTCAAGGCCACGCGCTATGACGCGCTGATTCTGGACCTGGGTCTGCCCGGACGTGACGGCCATGATGTGTTGTCCGAGCTGCGTGATGCCGACTTGCGCCTGCCGGTGCTGATCTTGACGGCGCCTCGCACCAGCTGTGCACCCCTTTAACCACGTTCGCCACCCAAGTGGGTTTGCAATCAGAGAAACCGATCCAGCCAAAGTAAAACAAGCGGTAGATGCTATCAAATTACAAGTAGAAGACACCTTCGGCAAATCAACCAGATACTGTCTCTGGCGCGCGCCGACGCGCTGGAGAGGCGCATTGAACCGTGCGACCTGGTGGCTCTGGCGCAGGACGTGACCCGTGCAGCCTGGCCGACCGCGCGCGCTCGACAGATTGACTTGGGTTTTGAGCCCCTGGATGTAAGCCAAGGCGAGGTTTGGATGATGGGACACGCTGCGTTGCTCAAAGAAGCGCTGAGCAATTTGCTGCACAACGCCCTACACCACACACCGCTAGATGCCAAGGTGACCGTGCAAGCGGGCATCGAAACCTGGCCCGGGGAAACCACAGCCATCCCGCACGCGGTGTTGCGCGTCATAGACAACGGCCCGGGCATGACAGCTGAGGAGCTGGCGCGTGCGGGTGAGCGTTTCTTCAGGGGCCGCGCCCAGGCCAGCGGCTCCGGGCTGGGGCTGGCCATTGCCAAAGCCATTGCCCAGCGCCATGGGGGCCGCTTGGACCTGAGCGTCGGCGTCGACGACACAACGGCTCCCGGACTGACCGTCACCCTGCATTGACCTACTTATATCCAAGGGTTTCCCCTAGTTTTTTAGCCCTCTGCTTGAAAGCTGCCTGACAGCCAGTTTTTTCTACAGTCTGCCCCATGCCGTAGCCACTGGTTCACAAGCATGCGGCATGTTCATCACAATTACAGGAGATTTTTCATGCGTCTGCATCATGTATCAATGGCCACTGTGGCCTGCGCTGGTTTGATGGCTTTGTCCGCCTGGGCCGGCCCCTTGGACAAAACCGAATGTGTGGCACCGGCCAAACCGGGCGGTGGTTTTGACTTGACTTGCAAGCTGGCACAAAGTGCGCTGCTGGATGGCAAATACACCGCCGACCCGATGCGTGTGAGTTACATGCCCGGCGGCATTGGCGCGGTGGCTTACAACGCCATCGTGGCGCAGCGCTCGGTTGAAAACAACACCATCGTGGCCTTCTCGGGCGGCTCGTTGCTGAACCTGGCGCAAGGCAAGTTTGGCCGCTATGGTGAAAACGACGTGCGCTGGCTGGCAGCAGTGGGCAGTGATTTTGGCGCAGTGATCGTGGCTGACAACTCACCCCTCAAATCCATGAAGGATTTGGTGACCGCCATCAAGGCCAACCCAAGCAAAGTGGTGTTTGGCGCTGGCGGTAGCGTGGGCAGCCAAGACTGGATGAAGGCCGCACTAACGCCCATGTTCAACAAGGACACCCCAAAGCATGAAACATGCGTGCCCTGCGTAGGGCGGGCTTCAACCCGCCATGGCCGACTGAAGTAGGCCCTACGACACGCCATTCTTGTCGGCTGTGGGCGCTGTTTCACGTTAACCGCACGCGCCGCCGGTCTGGACCCAAAATCAATGCGTTTTGTGGTGTTTGAAGGCGGTGGTGAAGCCATCACCGCGCTGCAAGGTGGTCATGTGCAGGTGTATTCGGGCGATGCCTCTGAGGCGCAAGAGCAAATGAAAGCCGGTGCCAAGATTCGCGTGCTGGCGGTGATGTCACCGATACGCCTGGACGGCAAACTGGTCGCAGTGCCCACCATGAAAGAACAAGGCTATGACGTGCAGTGGCCCATCATCCGCGGCTTCTACATGGGGCCCCAAGGTGAGCGATGCCGACTTTGCCGTCTGGAGCGACACCTTCAAGAAAATGATGGCCACCCCAGCTTACGACAAGCTGCGCGCCGAACGTGGCCTGTTCAAATTTGCCATGACCGGCAAGGAACTCGATGGCTTCATCAAAGAGCGCATGGGCACCTACCGCCAACTGGCCAAAGACTTTGGCCTGAAGGTGGTTCAGTAATTTAAGCCAAATAGGCTTCTAGCCCTTATTTATAAAGGGCTAGAAGCTATCTTTTTAAGAGTGCATCATGCCTCAATGTTCATTGGCAACGTGCTGCTGCTGATCAACATTCCGCTGTTGGGCTTGTTTACCCGCATTTTGTTGATGCCCAACTGGTTGCTGGTGCCGGGCATTCTGGCCATCAGCGCAGTCGGGGTGTATTCGGTGCATGCCACCACCTTTGACCTGATGCTGATGGCGGGCCTGGGCATTGCGGGCTACCTGCTGCGCAAGCAAGGCATTCCGATGGCACCGCTGATTCTGGGCTTTGTGCTGGGCGACCTGATGGAGCAAAACCTGCGCCGCGCCTTGTCGATCACCAATGGCGAGTTGGGTATTTTGGGGGAAAGCCCCATCTCCAAAGGCTTGTGGATGGGCGTGGTGACCATGCTGCTGGTGCCGCCGCTGTACCGGCGCTGTACCGGCGCTGGACTCGCCGCGCCGCGGCGCGCTGAGCATCGCTTGGCATGCCAGGCCTGCCACCCTCGGGGTAGGCAGGCCTTTTTTTGCTGCTGCATTTGCGCGTTGAGCATCCAAGGCTCCAAGAACCTTAAACTCAGTCAAATAGTTATGTCGTTGATGAACTGAGACCCCAACATGCCACACCGCACTGCCACCCTGTTTGATCCCGTGCACGCGGGCGATCTTGCCCTTGCCAACCGCATCGTCATGGCGCCGCTGACGCGCAACCGCGCACCACTGGCCATGCCCACCGCCTTGATGGCCGAGTACTACCGCCAGCGTGCCAGCGCCGGCTTGATCATCACTGAGGCCACCGCCATCAGCCAGCAAGGCCAGGGCTATGCCGATGTGCCCGGCCTGTACGCCGAGGAACAGGTTGAAGCCTGGAAACCCGTTACACACGGGGTGCACCAGGCTGGCGGCAAAATCGTCTGCCAGCTCTGGCACGTGGGCCGCGTGTCACACACCAGCCTGCAGCCGCACGGGGGGCAGCCGGTAGCGCCCTCGGCCATCACCGCCAACACCAAAACCGTGCTGCTCAAAGACGGTGTGCCCGAGTTTGTCGACGTGTCCGCGCCCCGCGCGCTGCAGGCCTACGAGCTGCCCGACATCGTGCATGCCTATGCCGCTGCGGCACGCAACGCGGTGCAAACCGCTGGCTTTGACGGGGTGGAAATCCACGCCGCCAACGGCTACCTGCTGGATCAGTTTTTAAAAGCAGGCTCCAACCAGCGCCGTGACGACTTTGGCGGCAGCATCGAGAACCGCGCCCGTTTCGTCCTTGAAGTGGTGCGCGCCGTGACCGATGCGGTGGGCGCGGGCAAGGTCGGCATTCGCCTGTCACCCGTCACCCCGGCCAACGATGCCTTTGACCCCGACCCGCAGCCGCTGTTTGATTACTTGGTGCGTGAGCTGGCCATCTACAAATTGGCCTACATCCACGTCATTGAAGGCGCCACGGGTGGCCCGCGTGCGTTGCCAGATCGCCCGTTTGACTACACCGGCCTGCGCCGCGCCTACCGTGCGGCAGCCGGCAAAGGCGCCTGGATGGTGAACAACGGCCTGGACAAAACCCTGGCGCAAGTTGCCGTGTTGGACGGTGCAGACCTGGTGGCCTTTGGGCGGCCTTTCATTGCCAACCCCGACCTGGCCGAACGCCTGCGCAAGGGCAAGCCCCTGGCTGAAGGTGACCGCAACACCTGGTACGGTGGCGGAGCCAAAGGCTACACCGACTACCCGACACTCAAGGGC
This sequence comes from Comamonadaceae bacterium CG2_30_57_122, assembly GCA_001871515.1. Lineage (GTDB taxonomy): Bacteria > Pseudomonadota > Gammaproteobacteria > Burkholderiales > Burkholderiaceae_C > Rhodoferax. Next base: position 1,084 of record MNXW01000140.1, on the reverse strand, counting down.
TAAATCAGCCCCTAGGAGGCTGTCGGACTTTCGGCATCGAAGCGTTCTCGAAGAGCGGCGTAGCCAAATTCGACCCCAGCGAGGGCAGTTTTTGCCGGATTTACTGGCTCATAGCCGTAGCTATGGGCCAAAAAGACGGTAAAAAATGAACCGCTGCGGTCGGATTACAGCCGATGTACCGAAAGTCCGACAGCCTCCTAGGGGCTGATTTAGCCCTTGAGTGTCGGGTAGTCGGTGTAGCCTTTGGCTCCGCCACCGTACCAGGTGTTGCGGTCACCTTCAGCCAGGGGCTTGCCCTTGCGCAGGCGTTCGGCCAGGTCGGGGTTGGCAATGAAAGGCCGCCCAAAGGCCACCAGGTCTGCACCGTCCAACACGGCAACTTGCGCCAGGGTTTTGTCCAGGCCGTTGTTCACCATCCAGGCGCCTTTGCCGGCTGCCGCACGGTAGGCGCGGCGCAGGCCGGTGTAGTCAAACGGGCGATCTGGCAACGCACGCGGGCCACCCGTGGCGCCTTCAATGACGTGGATGTAGGCCAATTTGTAGATGGCCAGCTCACGCACCAAGTAATCAAACAGCGGCTGCGGGTCGGGGTCAAAGGCATCGTTGGCCGGGGTGACGGGTGACAGGCGAATGCCGACCTTGCCCGCGCCCACCGCATCGGTCACGGCGCGCACCACTTCAAGGACGAAACGGGCGCGGTTCTCGATGCTGCCGCCAAAGTCGTCACGGCGCTGGTTGGAGCCTGCTTTTAAAAACTGATCCAGCAGGTAGCCGTTGGCGGCGTGGATTTCCACCCCGTCAAAGCCAGCGGTTTGCACCGCGTTACGCGCCGCAGCGGCATAGGCGTGCACGATGTCGGGCAGCTCGTAGGCCTGCAGCGCGCGGGGCACGGACACGTCGACAAACTCGGGCACACCGTCTTTGAGCAGCACGGTTTTGGTGTTGGCGGTGATGGCCGAGGGCGCTACCGGCTGCCCCCCGTGCGGCTGCAGGCTGGTGTGTGACACGCGGCCCACGTGCCAGAGCTGGCAGACGATTTTGCCTCCAGCCTGGTGCACCCCGTGTGTAACGGGTTTCCAGGCTT
>MNXW01000146.1 GCA_001871515.1 Comamonadaceae bacterium CG2_30_57_122 | reverse complement strand
GTCTGGGTCAGTTTTATCGAAATAAACAGAGACAAACTCTGCCAAATCGGTGGAGGTTGCGCCCGCGTTTTCCAGGGTATGGGTACGCAAGGCAGCAAGGGTGGCATGGGTCATGCAAATCTCCGTTGGTTCTTTTGGATGCCTAAGATTCTAGGAAACGCAAGAGCCAAACTTTATGCATGCGTGGCCAATTCATCGCTTTATGCAAATAACACATAATAAGCAAGAAGACTTCACTGGGACTGTATAGACCCAGTGAAGCTGCAGCCTGTGTCAGGCTGCTTGATGCCGCCAATCCAGCTGCCATGCACCCGAGAGCACATTCTGTAACCAGAGCAGTGCTGCGAGTGTTTTGCCATCGGTAACCAGCCCCTGGCTACACCAATCAAGCAACTGCTCAGGTGTTGCAGAAAACACATCCAGAAATTCACCTCTGTCCAAGTGCTGAGGGCCAGCAATCAGGCCGCAGGCAAACCAGATGTCGATGAATTCGGTGGAATAGGCAATGGCCGGGTGAAGCACACCTGCATGCGCCCACTGCGTGGCGGTGTAACCCGTTTCTTCAAGCAATTCACGCTGTGCGCACTGGAAACAGTCCTCTCCCACATCAAGCTTCCCGGCCGGGAACTCGATCATGACCTGGCCTATCGGGTAACGAAACTGACGTTCTAGCACCACTTGAATCTGCCCTGGGGCATTTTCAAGGAGGGGAATGATCATCACCGCACCGGGGTGGACAACATACTCACGCGTTGCCAATTCGCCATCCGGCAGACGAACCTGGTCTTGAAACGCATGAAGAAAATGGCCGTGAAAAAGCTCACGGCCATTTAATTTATTCTCGACCAAATCAGGGTTCACGAAGACACGCCCAAGCAAATGGTCAGAAGCTTAACCCTGCAGGGTTTAGCTGGCCAGCATTTGCTTGATGGCATTGGCGCACAACAGCATCAGGCCACCAGGCAACAAGCCCAACAACAAAAGCAGCGCACCATTGAGCGACAGTACCGCGCGAACTTCGAATGGAGCCACCACGGCAGAAGCGGTAATGGGCGCATCAAAATACATGACCTTGACCACACGCAGGTAATAAAACGCACCTATCAAGGACATCATGACGGCAAAAATAGCCAAGCCTATATGCATTGCACCACCAGACGCTACCAAGGCTTGCAACACCGCCAATTTGGCGTAAAAACCAACCATTGGCGGAATACCAGCCAATGAAAAAAGACACAGCGCCATGATGCCTGCATACAGCGGACTGCGTTGGTTTAAGCCTGCAAAGTCGGCGATCTCTTCGCTCTCAAAACCATTGCGCGCCAGCAGCAAAATCACACCGAAGCTGGCCAAGGTGGTCAGCACATAAGAGACCACATAAAACATGGAAGAACTGTAGGCATTCCCTGCACCACCGGCTTGGCCATCAACCACACCAGACATCATGCCAATCAGCACAAAGCCCATATGGGAAATGGTCGAAAACGCCAACATGCGTTTCAAATTGGTTTGCGCAATGGCAGCCAAATTACCAACCGCCAGCGATGCTATTGCCAACAGCATCAGCATTTGCTGCCAGTCAATAGCCAAACCCGGCATTCCCTCTACCAGCAGGCGGATCATCACGGCGAAAGCCGCGAGTTTGGGAGCTCCACCGATCATGAGTGTGATGGCTGTGGGTGCACCTTGGTAAACGTCAGGAATCCACATGTGAAAAGGAACCACGCCGAACTTGAATGCAAGTCCCGCCACCACAAAGACCAGACCAAACACCAGCACTTGCTGTTTGATTTGTCCGGTACTGATGGCTTTGGCAACTTCTTGCAGATCCAGAGACCCAGTAGCCCCATAAATCATGGACATGCCGTACAAAAGGAAGCCTGAAGCCAGCGCACCAAGGACAAAATATTTCATTGCAGCCTCGATGGACAGGGTGTGATCACGACGCAAGGCCACCAACGCGTAACTGGAGAGGGTAAGCAACTCCACCCCCATGTAGATCACCAGGAAATTACTTCCAGAGATCATCACAAACATGCCCAACAGTGAAAACATGCTGAGTACAAAAAGCTCCCCACCTAGCAACATGTCTCGGTCTGCAGCATAAGGACGGCCATACACCAAAGAGACCATCACTGCAAGCGTTGCAAAGCACTTGAGCCAGTTTCCCATCACATCACTGACCACCATGCCGCTGAACGCGTAGACCGTTTGGCCACTGCTGGCATAACTTGCCTGCAAGGCCGCCACTACCGCCAGCGTCAGCATGGTCAGAAGATAGGTTGCTGTGCGCGTGCGGCTCTTGACACCCAAGTCGAACAAGGCAACCACGCACGCCATGACCAGCAGAATCATTTCAGGGTAAACGGCGATCAAACTGAGTTTGTCAATCATAGGAATCTCTTATCTCGGTGTTATCAACGCAGACTGATCAGTTCAGTTTTGACTGTGCCACATGTTTCAGCAGATCGGCTACAGAAACATCCATGACATCGGTAAATGGCTTGGGGTAAAGCCCAAGGTAAAGCACAGCAATAGCCAGCAATGTCAAAAAGAAAAACTCACGCGCGTTGATGTCTTTCAAGTGTTTGACATGGTCGTTGGCGACAGGACCAAGGTAGACCCGTTTGACCATCCAGAGGGTGTAGGCTGCACCAAAAATAAGCGCACTTGCTGCAGCAGTTCCAACCCAGAAATTGACTTTGACAGCACCCAGAATCACCATCCACTCGCCCACAAAACCAGCGGTTCCTGGAAGTCCACAATTGGCCATGGCAAACAACATGGCAAAGACAGCAAACTTGGGCATGGTGTTGATTACCCCGCCGTAGCTGGCAATTTCACGGGAATGCATCCGGTCATACAAGACACCAATACCCAAGAACATGGCTGCCGACACAAAACCATGTGAAATCATCTGAACAATGCCACCGGCCAAGCCGAGATCATTGAAGAGAAAGAAGCCCAGCGTGACAAAACCCATGTGGGCAATAGACGAATACGCCACCAATTTCTTCATGTCAGTTTGAACCATGGTGACCAAGCCAACATAAATTACCGCGGCCAGAGACAAGCCAACCATCAGACCAGCCCATTCGTGAGAGGCATCTGGTGTGATGGGTAACGAAAACCGCAAGAAGCCGTAGGCACCCAGCTTCAGCATGATCGCAGCCAACACAGCCGATCCACCAGTTGGCGCTTCAACGTGTACATCTGGCAACCAGGTATGCACAGGCCACATCGGTACCTTGACTGCAAACGCAGCCAGAAACGCAAAGAACAGAAGCGTCTGGGCATGGCTGTTAATGGGAAGTTTTTGCCAGGTCAACAAGTCAAAACTGTAACCAGAAACGATGTAGAGGTAGATCAAAGCGATCAGCATCAACAAAGAACCCAACAAGGTGTACAGGAAAAACTTGAAGGCGGCATAAATCTTGTTCGGCCCACCCCACACACCAATGATCAGGTACATGGGTATCAAGGTGGCTTCAAAAAAGACATAGAAAAGCATGCCATCGAGCGCACAAAACACACCAATCATGAGACCGCTAAGAATCAGAAAAGCGCCCATGTACTGATTGACACGGCTTGTGATGACTTCCCATCCTGCAATCACCACGATCAAATTAATGAATGCAGTCAGCAGGATGAACCAAACGGAAATACCATCAATGCCCAGGTGGTAGTTGACATTAAATCGCTCAAACCAGGGGGTGTTCTCCACAAACTGCATCGCAGCTGTGGTGACGTTGAATTGTGTATACAGAGGCAAGGTGACCAACAGGCTGACCACAGCCCCGATCAGCGCCACCCATCGCACTGCCCGTGCTTGGTCGTCACGACCAAGAGCAAGCAACACCACACCGAAAGCAATCGGTGTCCAAATAGCCAGGCTCAGCAAACCCATTTTTATATTTCTCCTATTTGAGCCAGACGAAGTACGTCATCAAGACAAAGACACCCAACACCATGGTGAGCGCGTAGTCATACAAGTAGCCAGTTTGCAGCTTGCGAACCACACCCGAAACCCAGCCGACAACACGCCAGGAACCGTTCACGACAATTCCATCAATGACAGCCTGATCTCCACCTTTCCAAAGGGCAGTGCCCAGACCTCTGGCAGCGGGTGAAAGCACATTTTCATTGAACCAATCCATGTAGTACTTGTTTTCAAGCAAGGTATAGATGGGTTGAACGCGACGTTTAATGGCTGCAGGCAATGCAGGGTTCACCAAGTACATGTAATAAGCCAAAACCACACCTGACAGCGCCAACCAAAACGGCGCTGTAGTCAACCCATGTAATGCCATCTGAGCGGGGCCATGGAACTCCTCGCGGATCATCTCCATGGCTTTGTGTATTTCAAGATTGACAAAAATTGCATCCTTGAAAAAGTCGCCAAACAGCATGGGACCAATGGTGATGAAACCAATCAAGACCGATGGAATGGCAAGCATGATCAATGGCACTGTGACCACCCAAGGGGATTCATGCGGTTTACCATGATGCCCATGATCATGTCCATGGTGCGCATCCGGGTTCTGGTCGAAACGCTCTTTACCGTGAAACACCAAAAAGTACAACCGGAAAGAATAGAAAGCAGTGACAAATACGCCGGCTAGCACAGAAAAATAAGCAAATCCGGCCGCTGGCAACTGGCTGGCTTGAACTGCATTGATGATTTCGTCTTTGGAGTAGAAACCGGCAAACAAGGGCGTTCCTATCAATGCCAACGACCCCAACAAACAGGTCAACCAGGTGATCGGCATGTATTTGCGCAAACCACCCATCCAACGAATGTCCTGGTTGTGATGCACGCCCATGATGACCGAGCCTGCAGCGAGAAACAGCAATGCCTTGAAGAACGCATGGGTCATCAGGTGAAACACCGCAACCGAGTAGGCGGATGCACCTAAAGCTACCGTCATATACCCAAGTTGCGAGAGTGTGGAATAGGCAACGATGCGTTTGATGTCGTTCTGAATGATGCCCAGAAAGCCCATGAACAGTGCTGTGATGCCACCAATAATCAATACAAAATTGAGGGCGGTATCGCTCAACTCAAACAACGGCGACATACGTGCCACCATGAAAATGCCTGCCGTTACCATGGTTGCCGCATGAATCAAGGCAGAAATAGGTGTGGGGCCTTCCATTGAGTCTGGCAACCACACATGTAGCGGGAACTGTGCAGACTTGCCCATGGCACCAATGAAAAGACAAATGCAAGCCACACTCAACAACATCCAATCCGTACCCGGCAGGGTCAACTTGGCCAAATCGGACGACTTGGCAAACAGCTCGGTGTAATTCAAGGTGCCGGTGTAGGCAACCAACAACCCAATGCCCAAAATGAAACCAAAATCCCCCACACGATTGACCAAAAAGGCCTTCATGTTTGCAAAAATAGCTGAGGGTTTATTGAACCAAAAACCAATCAACAGGTAAGAAACCAGACCAACCGCTTCCCAGCCAAAGAACAACTGGAGCATGTTGTTGCTCATGACCAGCATCAACATGGAAAAAGTGAACAACGAGATGTATGAAAAAAATCGGTTGTAGCCTTCGTCCTCTTCCATATAACCAATGGTGTAAATATGAACCATCAGCGATACAAAGCTGACCACACACATCATCATGGCCGTCAGGCCATCAATCAAAAAGCCAACCTCCATCTTTAATCCACCTAGCATCATCCAGGTATAAATGGTTTCATTGAACCGGGCACCGTCAAGTGCCACGCTTTTGAGCGTCAAGGCAGAAAGCACAAAAGAAAGCAAGACACCAAAAATGGCTATGGTGTGCGACATCCGACGGCCAATCCAGTTGCCACCAAATTTAGTCCCAAGGACACCCGCAGCAACTGCCCCCACCAAAGGAGCCAGTGCAACGATCAACAGTGTTGAAGCAGACAGGGTTTGACTCATTTTCTTAACCCTTCAGCGAATTGAGTTCATCAACATTGATGGTTGATCTATTGCGGAACAGAACCACCAGAATTGCCAAGCCAATGGCCGATTCAGCTGCTGCCACCGTTAATATGAAAAATACAAAAATCTGCCCATTCAGGTCTCCCAGGTAATGGGAGAACGCAACAAAATTGGTGTTAACTGCCAACAACATCAGTTCGATGGCCATGAGCAAAACAATCAGATTTTTCCGATTTAAATAAATTCCAATGACGGATAAAGCAAACAGCATCGCCCCCAGCGAAAGAAAATGCCCCAAAGTAAGCGTCATGCTTGATTCTCCTTCGAGGTTGGTTCAACAGGTTCTATAGCCTGGTAGGGCTGCGTTGCAGACATTTTGACGACTTTCATGCGATCAGCGGACTTCACTCGGACTTGTTCACCCGGATCAAGCGCCTTGACATCTTTGCGTTGGCGCAGAGTCAACGCAATGGCTGCGATCATGGCCAACAGCAAAATTGCAGCAGCCACCTCCAGTGGATACAAATACTGCGTGTAGAGCAATTTACCGAGTTCCCGGGTGTTTGAAACTTCAGTCACAACCTGACCGACAACCGGCACAGCTGCAGGCTCTTCACTCACTCTGAAGCCACCCATCAATACCGCAGACATTTCCAAAATGATGAGCACCCCAACCACCGCAGCCAACGGGAAATGCTTCCAGAAGCCCTCACGCAGGCTGTCCTGTTTGACATCCAGCATCATCACCACAAAAAGAAAGAGCACCATCACCGCGCCCACATACACCAGCACCAGCGAAAGAGCCAAAAACTCAACTTTGAGCAGCATCCAGATCATGGAAGCCTGAAAAAAAGCCAGCACCAAGAACAACACGGCATGGACAGGATTTCGCGTCGTAATGACACGAAATGCTGAACCCAGCAGTACCGCCGAGAAAACGTAGAAAAGACCCGTCTTGACATCCATCATTTGCTTATCTTTCTATGTGCTCAACGGTACTTGGCATCTGCTGCTTTATTAACAGCAATTTCCCGCTCAAAGCGGTCACCAACGGCCAGCAACATCTCTTTTGTGAAATACAAGTCGCCACGCTTTTCGCCGTGGTATTCAAGAATGTTTGTTTCAACAATCGAATCCACCGGACAACTTTCTTCGCAAAATCCGCAAAAAATACATTTGGTCAAATCGATGTCATAGCGACTGGTGCGACGTGAGCCATCCGCCCTTACTTCTGATTCAATCGTGATTGCCATGGCTGGACAAACCGCTTCACACAATTTGCAAGCGATACACCGCTCTTCGCCATTTTCATAACGACGTAGCGCGTGCAGACCACGAAAACGCGGAGACAGCGGTGTTTTTTCTTCAGGGTACTCAAGTGTGATCTTGCTTCGAAACGCGTATTTACCGGTTAGCCTCATGCCCTTTAGAAGTTCCACAAGCATGAAGCTCGACAGAAAATCCTTCAGGGAGAAGGCTCGATCATTCTGATGATTCATGGCGTTTAAAGTTGGGGTAGACATAAGCAGCTCGAATTACTTCCAAATGTTCCAAGGGGTCTGCATCCATACCCCAACAACCACCAACCACACCAGCGTGACCGGAATGAATATCTTCCAGCCCAAACGCATGATCTGGTCATACCTGAAACGTGGAAAAGTGACACGCACCCAGATAAACACGGTCATGACCATGAAGGTCTTGAGCCCCAGCCAAATCCAGCCTGGAATCCAGTTGAACAGTGCACTGTCGATCGGTGACATCCAGCCACCAAAAAACATCGTTACCGAAAGTATGGAAACCAACCAGATGCTGGCATATTCGGCCATCTGGAACATAGCCCACGACATTCCTGAATACTCCACCATGTGACCAGCCACGATTTCAGATTCGCCTTCGATGACATCAAAAGGGGTTCGGTTGGTTTCAGCCAATCCAGATACAAAATAGACCACCACAATGGGTAACAACGGCAGCCAATTCCAGGAAAGGAAAGTCAACCCCATCGCTGCAAAATAACCTTTGCCCTGCCCCATAACAATATCGGTCATATTTAGGCTTGCGGAAACCATGAGCACGATCAGGAAACAAAAACCCATGGCAATTTCATAGCTCACCATTTGTGCAGAAGCACGCAATGCGCCGAGGAATGCAAATTTTGAGTTTGAAGCCCAGCCAGAAACAATCACCCCATAAACTTCCATCGAAGAAACGGCCATCAAAAACAACAACCCTGCGTTCAAATTAGCGACAGCAACTTCGGGACCAAACGGCACCACTGCCCATGCAGCCAAAGCGGGTCCAACGGTCAGAACTGGTCCCAAGAAAAAAAGAACCTTGTCGGCTCTGGCAGGGCAAACAATTTCTTTGGTCATCAACTTCAGGGCATCGGCAATAGGTTGCAATAGACCCCAGGGACCTACGCGATTTGGGCCAAGTCGAATTTGAGCCCAACCCAGCAACTTACGCTCCCACAACGTGGCATAAGTGACCGCGCCCAGCACGACCATCAGCACCACAGTGACCTTGAGCATGGCCCAAATCAGCGGCCAAGCAATTCCAACCCACCAAGAGGCATCCAGCAAACTCTGGCCAAACGAGAACAAGAAATCACTCATGCTGCAACCTCCTGGGGCTCAGTGGCTTTGGCATCTGACGTCAACTGCAATGCCGGTGACCGTCTAACCAGACCATCCAATTGGTAAATACCTGCCACAACCGGCTCTGGGGCATTACCTGATAACTGAACGGCAGCCACGGTTTGATTGTTTAGTCGCACAGGGGATATGTGCACCACATCCTCGACCACGATATCTGGAATACTTTGAAGCACCTCCTGGGAAGACGCAAAATCAAATCCAGACAAACCCAGCATGTTGCCCAACACCCTCAACACTTTCCATGCAGGACGGGTTTCACCAAGCGGTTGCACCACCGCGTGGAACGATTGCGCACGCCCCTCAGCGTTCACAAACGTACCCGATGTTTCAGTAAACGGTGACACGGGCAAAATGACATCGCAGAACGCCATGTTGGCCTTGAAGGGACTCAGTGACACCACCATTTGAGCTTTACCCAATGCATCAACAGCCTTGCGGCCAGCTGCGGAGTCAAACTCAGGCTCTGTATTGATCAACAACAGTGCTTTCAATGCGCCGTCCAGCATTTGACCTGCGTTCAAGGCATCTGTCGTTGGTACAGCATTTACCACTTGAGCTCCAACCGTATTGGCGGCTTCTGTCAAATAACCGAAAGTGGCGCCTGTTTGATCGGCAATCCATTGAGCCAGCGCCAACAAACTGGAAGCTTGTGCATGGTGCGCGGCACCATTGCCCAACAAAATAGCCTTGCGTTCACCGCTCAGTAAAGCTCGGGCAATTTCGATAGCAACAGGGGTTGCCTGTTCATGAACAGGTGCAGACATGCCCTTTTCGGAGGCAACAGCAGCAGCCACGGCCGCCAGTGCGTGCACCCAATGTGCAGCTGCAACATCAATCCTATGGCTCACCGGCAAAGCCCAATCTTCTTTCTTGCCGACAATGGCGCTTACCACACAACCTTTACTTGCTGCTTGACGAATCCGTTGTGCAAATAAGGGATGATCTTTACGCAAGCTTGAACCGACCACCAGTACGCTCTGCAAATTTGTCAAGCCTGCAATCGGCATACCCAAATACCGAATGCCTTCAACCGCAGGAAATTCCGCATTGCGCAAACGGTAATCAATGTTGTTACTGCCCAAACCACGCATGAGCTTGCTAGACAAATACAACTCCTCAAGCGTGGCATGTGGACTAACCAAGGCTCCCAAACTTGAAGCGCCAAATTCCGCGCCAATTTTCTTGAAACCGTTGGCCACATACTCCAAGGCAATCTGCCAATCCACGGCCTGCCAAACCCCACCCTGCTTGATCATGGGCGCGGTCAAACGGTCGCTGCCATTGAGCGCTTCATAAGAGAAACGATCACGGTCTGCTATCCAGCATTCGTTAACCGCTTCATTCTCCAGCGGCACCACGCGCATGACACGATTATTCTTGACCTGTACCACCAAATTCGCACCCGTGGAATCATGCGGACTGATGGACTTGCGACGCGACAATTCCCAAGTACGTGCGCTATAGCGGAATGGCTTGCTGGTCAACGCCCCCACCGGACAAATGTCAATCATGTTGCCAGAAAGTTCTGAGTCCACCGTGTTGCCAACAAAAGTTTCAATTTGGGAATGTTCGCCACGCTGCGACATACCCAGCTCCATGACCCCGGCGATCTCCTGACCAAAACGGACACAACGCGTGCAATGAATGCAACGCGTCATTTCTTGCATGGAGATCAAAGGCCCCACATCCTTGACGGACACCACACGCTTTTCTTCCTGATAGCGGGAAGACGATCCACCATAGCCCACGGCAATATCCTGCAATTGACATTCGCCACCTTGGTCGCAAATCGGACAATCAAGCGGGTGATTGATCAACAAAAATTCCATCACCGATTGCTGCGCCTTGATTGCTTTGTCAGTCTTTGTTCGAACGATCATGCCCTGCGTTACGGTGGTTGCACAGGCCGGCATGGGCTTGGGCATTTTTTCAATATCAACCAAGCACATCCGACAATTGGCCGCAATGCTGAGCTTTTTGTGATAACAAAAATGGGGAATAAAGGTACCCGCTTTTTCGGCGGCATGCATCACTGTGCTGCCTTCAGCGATATCTACCTTTTTTCCGTCGAGTTCTATTTCAATCATATTGTGATTCGCTCAAACGTAAGCAGGAACCATGCAGGTCTTGTGAGCCACGTGGTATTCAAATTCAGGCATGAAATGTTTCAACATGGCACGCACCGGCATTGCAGCAGCATCACCCAAGGCGCAAATGGTGCGCCCCTGAATGTTTTCAGCCACCGAGTTCAACAACTCCAGATCAGCCATCTGACCATGGCCTGTTTCGATACGATCCACCACACGAGAAAGCCAACCCGTACCTTCACGGCAGGGTGTGCACTGGCCGCAGGATTCGTGCATGTAAAAATAACTCAAACGTTGCAAGCTCTTGACCATACAACGTGAATCATCCAGAACGATCACTGCACCAGAGCCCAACATCGAGCCCGCTTTGGCAATGGAGTCGTAGTCCATGGTGCAGTCCATCATGATGCTGGCTGGTAGAACAGGCGACGATGAACCACCCGGAATCACTGCCTTGAGCTGACGGCCTTTGCGCACGCCACCGGCAAGTTCAAGCAATTTGGCAAACGGCGTGCCCATGGGAACTTCATAGTTGCCTGGCAGCTCCACGTCGCCACTGACCGAATAAATCTTGGTGCCACCATTGTTGGGCTTGCCACATTCCACATAGGCTTGGCCACCGTTGCGAATGATCCAAGGAACCGCCGCAAAGGTTTCAGTGTTGTTGATGGTGGTCGGCTTGCCATAAAGGCCGAAACTGGCAGGAAACGGCGGCTTGAACCTTGGTTGGCCTTTTTTGCCTTCCAAAGATTCCAGCAGGCCTGTTTCTTCGCCACAAATATAAGCGCCGAAGCCGTGTGCCGCATGAAGTTGGAAGCCAAAACTGCTACCCAGAATGTTGTCACCCAGCAAGCCGGCTGCACGAGCCTCTTCCAAAGCCTCTTCAAAGCGTTGATAGGTCTGAAAAATTTCGCCGTGAATATAGTTGTAACCCACGCGAATACCCATCGCATAGGCTGCAATGATCATGCCTTCAATCACGATATGCGGATTGAACTGCATGATTTCACGGTCTTTGCATGTACCTGGCTCACCTTCGTCCGAATTACACACCAGGTACTTGTCACCAGGAAATTGCCGCGGCATGAAACTCCACTTCAAGCCGGTCGGGAAACCAGCGCCCCCGCGACCACGCAACGAAGATTCTTTTACGGTTGCAATCACCTGATCCTGCGTCAACCCCGTACCGCCATCCAAACCTAAAACTTTGCGCAAAGCCTGATAGCCACCACGAGCTTCATAGTCTTTCAAGCACCAATTGCTGCCATTCAAATCAGCAAAAATCTGGGGGCTGATGTGCCTGTTATGAAAGCAGGTTTCCACGCCACTGGCCTGAAATTTTGACAAAACCTGACTGGCGTTCATGACTTCACCTCGGTAGCACGCAAGCCATCAACCAGTTGGTCTAATTTATCGTCACTCATAAAACTGCACATCTTTGTGTCATTGACCAACAACACTGGGGAATCAGCGCATGCCCCCAAACATTCACACTGTTGCAGGGTGAACAAACCATCTGGTGTGGTTTGGTTGTTGTCTACACCCAGCTTGGCTTTTAAATAGTCCATGGCATGCGCGCCGTTACGCAGTTGACACGGCAAATTGGTACACACATTGAGTTTGTACTTGCCCACCGGCTTCTGGTTGTACATGTTGTAGAAACTGGTGACTTCATGCACAGCAATCGGTGCCATACCAAGATAGTCTGCGACCATTTGCTCGCTCTCAGGACTGACATAACCAAGCTCTTGCTGAACGATGGTCAGACAAGCCATGACAGCCGACTGTTTTTGATCTGCCGGGTACTTGGCAACTTCTTTGGCGAAGCGCGCTTTGGATTCTTCAGAAATCATCTGTCAACTTCCCCAAACACAATGTCCATGGTTCCAATGATTGCCACTGCATCAGCCAGCATGTGGCCACGCCCCATTTCATCGAGGGCAGCCAAGTGAACAAATGCTGGCGGCCTGATCTTGAGACGGTAAGGTTTATTGGCACCATCACTTATCAGATAGATTCCAAACTCACCCTTTGGGTGTTCGATGGCAGCATAAGCTTCGCCTTCTGGCACTGGAAAGCCCTCCGTGAAGAGTTTGAAATGATGAATCAACTCTTCCATGTTGGATTTCATGGATTCACGGTCTGGCGGTGCAATTTTGTGGTCATCGGTGATCACCGGGCCTGGGTTGACGCGCAACCAATCCACACATTGTTTAATGATGCGGTTGGATTGCGCCATTTCTTCCATGCGCACCAAATACCGGTCGTAAGTATCGCCCGTCTTACCCACCGGCACGTCAAAATCAAGCCGGTCGTACACCTCGTAGGGTTGCTTTTTACGCAAATCCCACTCTACCCCAGAGCCACGCAACATGGGCCCTGTAAACCCGAGATTTAATGCTCGCTCAGGCGACACCACACCAATACCTACTGTGCGTTGCTTCCAAATACGATTATCAGTCAACAAGGTGTGGTATTCGCTCAGGTAGGTCGGAAAACGCTTTGTGAAATCATCCAGAAAATCAAGCAAACTGCCCGCACGGTTACGATTGAGTTCTGCTGTGGATTTGGCGCTGCGGATTTTGTTAGGCTGATGACGCGGCATGCTGTCCGGCAAGTCACGATAAACCCCACCTGGACGGAAATAAGCCGCATGCAACCGCGCCCCACTCACTGCTTCATACGCATCAAGCAAGTCTTCACGTTCGCGAAACGCATACAACATGACCGTCATAGCACCACAGTCGATGGCATGCGCGCCCACCCACAGCAAGTGGTTCAGCATGCGGGTGATTTCCGCAAACATGACGCGAATGTATTGCGCACGCACCGGTACTTCCAAGCCCAGCATCTTCTCAATGGCCAAGCAATAGGCCTGCTCATTACACATCATGGACATGTAATCCAGACGATCCATGTAAGGCAAAGCTTGAATATAAGTCTTGCTTTCTGCAAGTTTTTCAGTGGCCCGATGCAACAATCCAATGTGCGGATCGGCGCGTTGTATCACCTCACCATCAAGCTCCAGCACAAGACGCAAAACGCCGTGCGCGGCAGGATGCTGCGGTCCAAAATTAAGGGTGTAGTTCTTGATATCAGCCATGTTTGTCACCGCTAGTTAGCTAGCCTGGCCTCCGTAATTTTCTTCACGGATGATGCGTGGCGTAATTTCCCGCTGCTCGATGGTGACCGGCTGGTAAACCACACGCTTTTGCTCAGCGTCATAACGCATTTCAACATTGCCGATGCCAGGAAAATCCTTGCGGAACGGATGGCCAATAAAGCCATAGTCCGTCAAGATGCGACGCAAATCGTTGTGCCCTTCAAACACGATGCCAAAAAGGTCAAAGGCTTCGCGCTCAAACCAGTTCGCACTACTCCAGAGATCGCACACAGAAGGCATCACAGGCATCAGATCATCGGCGGCATAAGACTTGAGTCGCACACGCTGATTCAAACTCACCGACAACAAATGAAGCACCACACAAAACCGTGCCCCTACCAGGGGTTGATTCTTATAAGTGGAATAATCCACGCCGCATAGATCCATCATCTGCTCAAAACGGCAATTGGCATCGTCACGAAGAATTTTGGCTGCTTGAAAATAGTTCGCCGCATCCACGACGATGGTGAGTTCACCCAAAGCCAGCACACTGGTCTTCACCAAGCCACCCAACGCAGCTTCTACATTAGCTTTAAGCGTGATCGGATTTACAGCATACGAAGTCATCAATCAACCCTTTACGTGCGTGCAATCGTTTGTGTACGACGAATTTTTCTTTGCAATTGCAAAATCCCGTAAATCAAAGCCTCGGCAGTGGGCGGACAACCCGGCACATAGACATCCACAGGAACAATGCGATCACACCCCCGCACCACCGAATAACTGTAATGGTAATAACCACCGCCGTTGGCGCACGACCCCATGCTGATCACCCAACGCGGCTCAGCCATCTGGTCATAAACTTTGCGAAAGGCCGGTGCCATTTTGTTGGTCAGCGTCCCAGCCACAATGATCAAATCAGATTGACGCGGACTAGGCCGAAAAACCTCTGCACCAAAGCGACTGATGTCATAGCGCGCCGCAGCTGCATGCATCATTTCAACCGCGCAGCAAGCCAAACCAAAGGTCATGGGCCACACTGAACCAGTCTTGGCCCAATTCACTACCGAGTCATAACTCGTGGTGACAAAGCCTTCTTTGAAAACGCCTTCAATCATCTTGTTACTCCCAATCCAGGGCGCCTTTGATCCACATGTACACAAAACCAATCGTCAGAATGGTCACAAATTCCAGGCCAACCAAAAACCCATACAAACCCAACTCCTTAAGCGTCACAGCCCAAGGAAACAGCAATGCAGTTTCCAGATCAAAGAGAATAAAAAGAATGGCGATCAGGTAGTAACGAACGTCGAACTTCATCCGCGCATCACCGAAGGCTTCGAAGCCACATTCGTACGGGGAATTTTTTGCCGCATCAGGGCGATTAGGACCCAGGATGTACCCAATGATCTGGGGCATGACCCCGACAGAAAGACCGATCAATATGAAAAGTAGAACAGGTAAATATTGATCAAGTTTCATGGTCGGATTTTGATTCAATGACTAGCTTGAAGCATTGATTTGCGTCAAACTAAATTAACTTGGTGCCGTCGGCGAGACTCGAACTCGCACAGCTTTCGCCACTACCACCTCAAGATAGCGTGTCTACCAATTTCACCACGACGGCTGTTCTTTTAACCGGCTTAAAACTTTCATTTATTGATCCATTTGGCATCAACCGGTCAGCTTAGAGTTTACCCTGAAATCTCCTCACAATCGCCAAGGAGAAGGCAATTTGCTGCGCGTTTATTTGGCTGGAATTTGTGCTGCACCAGATGCCGGCAAGACCGGCGCATTCACCGCTGGAACAGGTATTGTCAGGGTCGCATTTTCAAGCACACTGCCAGACGGTGCAGCCGTACGCGGCGTACCGAAATAAGCCAGCGCCAGCGTGGCCACAAAAAAGATGGTAGCCAGCACAGCCGTGGTGCGTGACAAGAAATTGGCGCTGCCGCTGGCGCCAAACAAACTGCCCGAACCACCGCTGCCAAAAGCCGCCCCCATGTCTGCACCCTTGCCGTGCTGCACCAGAATCAATCCGACCATGGCCACGGCCGAGATCATTTGCACCGCTAACAAAATTGTCAAAACTACATTCATGAATAACTCCTGATTAAATAGCTGATCACGCCCGTCATTAGGCGGCTGCAGCAATGATTGTTAAAAAGTCCTGGGCTTTGAGGGCAGCCCCGCCAATGAGCCCGCCATCAATGTCTGGCTGAGCCAACAAACTGGCTGCATTGCTTGCATTCATGCTGCCGCCATACAACAGCTTGATGCGGTCGGCACTGGGCGTAGCGGCTTTAAGTTGCGCACGCAAAACCGCATGCACCTGCTGGGCTTGTTCGGCTGTCGCAGACAAACCGGTACCAATGGCCCAGACCGGCTCATAAGCCACCACCACTTCACTGATGCAGTGACCATTGATGGCAATCACAGCTGCCAATTGGCGTTTGACCACTTCTTCGGTCTTGCCGGCTTCACGCTCGGCCAGTGTTTCACCCACACAGACGATTGGTGTGATGCCACATGCCAAGGCGCGTTGCGCTTTGGACGCTACCACTTCATCAGACTCCAAGTGGTATTGACGACGTTCCGAATGCCCCACGATGACATAGCGCAGCCCAAACTCCTTGAGCATGGCTGGTGCAATCTCGCCCGTGTAAGCACCACCCTCGTGGCTGGAAACATCTTGCGCACCCAGCGAAACGATGCTGTCAGCCAGCAAGGCCTGACACTGTGCCAAGTAGACAGCTGGCACGCACACCGCTACCTGGCATTCAGCCTGCCCAACACCGGCCAACACACTTTTCAGCAACGCTTCGTTGGCGGCCAGACTGCCGTTCATTTTCCAATTGCCTGCGATCAGCTTCTTTTTCATGCTTTTTCCCAAGTCAAAACAATTTTTCCTACATGCTGGTTGGATTCCATCAAGGCGTGCGCTTGGCTCGCCTCTGCAGCAGCGAACACACTGTGAATCACGGGCTTGATTTGCCCCGATGACAACAACGGCCACACCCGTTTTAAACAGGCCTGTGCAATGGCAGCCTTGAAAGCCACAGGACGCACACGCAAGGTAGAGCCCGTTATCGTCAGCCGACGACGCAGCACCAACCCGGCATCCAGTTCACATTTCACACCACCTTGCACCGCGATGATCACCAAGCGACCATCTTCGCGCAGGCACTGCACTTCCTTAGTTACATAGCTGCCCGCCACCATGTCCAGAATCACATCCACACCCAACTCATTCGTCAACCGTGCCACTTCCACCTGAAAATCATGGGTCTTGTAATTGATGGCCGCATCGGCGCCCAAAGCCAGACAAGCGGCGCATTTTTCATCGCTGCCTGCGGTTGCCAACACCCGCGCACCGATCGCCTTGGCCAGTTGAATGGCCGTGACCCCAATGCCGCTGCTGCCGCCTTGAATCAACACGGTTTCGCCAGCCACCAGGTGACCGCGATCCATCAGGTTGCTCCAAACGGTAAAAAAGGTCTCGGGCAAACTGGCGGCCTGCACATCGCTCAGGCCTGCAGGCACAGGCAGGCATTGCGCAACAGGTGCCACACACCACTGCGCATACCCGCCACCCGCCACCAAAGCACACACACGGTCGCCCAAACGCAAACCGGCCTGGGCCAGTTCGGCAGCGTCACCGCCCTCGATCACCCCGGCCACTTCCAGCCCCAAGATATCTGATGCACCGGTGGGTGCCGGATATAAACCCTTGCGTTGCAACACATCCGGGCGATTGACTCCACTGGCACGCACGCGAATGAGCACCTCACCCTTGCCCGCCACAGGCACAGGCCGCTGCGCCAGATGCAAGACATCCGGATTGCCAAATTGAGTGATGTCAACGAATTTCATGCATTTTTAGCCTCTAGCCCTTATGAATAAAGGGCTAGCAGCTATCAATTTAATTAAAATTTGCGGCTGATCACTCGCGGTTTTCTTGTGCTGGACGATCCAGCAAGGCCTTCATGGACAGCTTGACACGGCCTTTTTCATCCGTTTCCAACACCTTGACTTTGACGATCTGGCCTTCTTTGAGGTAGTCCGTTACCTTCTCGACGCGCTCATGCGCGATCTGGCTGATGTGCAGCAGACCATCTTTGCCGGGCAACAAATTGATCAATGCACCAAAGTCCAAAATCTTGACGACCGGGCCTTCGTAGACCTTGCCGATTTCAACTTCAGCGGTGATCTGCTCAATGCGGCGCTTGGCTTCTTCGGCCTTGGCCGGATCAGCCGATGCAATGGTGATGGTGCCGTCTTCGTCGATGTTGATTTGCGTGCCGGTTTCTTCGGTCAACGCACGAATCACTGCACCGCCCTTGCCGATCACGTCACGAATCTTTTCGGGGTTGATCTTCATGGTGAACAAGCGCGGCGCAAAGGTAGACACCTCAGTCTTGGCAGCGCCCATGGCTTCCACCATCTTGCCCAAAATGTGCATGCGCGCCTCTTTAGCCTGCGCCAACGCCACTTGCATGATTTCCTTGGTGATACCCTGGATTTTGATGTCCATTTGCAGCGCGGTGATGCCGTTGCTGGTACCGGCCACCTTGAAGTCCATGTCACCCAGGTGATCTTCGTCACCCAAAATATCAGTAAGCACCGCAAAGCGGTTGTCGTCCTTGATCAGGCCCATGGCGATACCGGCCACGTGCGCTTTCAGGGGCACGCCAGCGTCCATCAGGCTCAGGCAACCACCGCACACCGAAGCCATGGAAGACGAACCGTTCGATTCAGTAACCTCAGACACCACACGCATGGTGTAAGGGAAATCTTCTTTGGTGGGCAACACGGCAATCAGGGCACGCTTGGCCAGACGGCCGTGGCCGATTTCACGACGCTTGGGCGTGCCGACGCGGCCGGTTTCACCGGTAGCAAAGGGAGGCATGTTGTAGTGCAGCATGAAGCGGTCTTCATAGTCACCGCTCAAGGCATCAATGCGTTGTGCATCGCGCTCGGTGCCCAGGGTGGTCACCACCAGCGCCTGGGTTTCACCACGGGTGAACAAGGCCGAGCCGTGGGTACGGGGCAGCACGCTGTTGCGGATTTCAATGGGGCGCACGGTACGGGTGTCGCGGCCATCAATACGCGGCTCACCTGCCAGAATCTGACCGCGCACCAAGCGCGCTTCAATGTCAAACAGCAGGCCTTCCACCTTGACCGAATCAAAGGCAACGCCTTGTTCTTTCAGGCCAGCCATCACGTCGGCATAGGCGGCGCGGCAGGCTTGCGTGCGGGCTTGCTTGTTGCGGATTTGGTAGGCAGCGGTCAACTTGTCGTTGGCCAGCGCACCCACTTGCGCAATCAGGGCTTCGTCACGGGCTGGTGCTTTCCAGTCCCACGCCGGTTTGCCGGCATCGCGCACCAGTTCATGAATGGCGTTGATGGCAATCGCACCCTGGGTGTGACCGAACACCACCGCACCCAACATGATTTCTTCAGACAATTGATCGGCTTCAGATTCCACCATCAGCACAGCGGCTTCGGTACCGGCCACCACCAGATCCATCTGGCTGGATTTGCGCTGGGTTTGACCTGGATTGAGCACGTATTCGCCGTTGACATAACCCACGCGCGCCGCACCGATTGGGCCACTGAAAGGCACACCGCTGACCGACAAGGCGGCACTGACGGCGATCATGGCGGCAATGTCGGCATCCACTTCAGGGTTCAGCGACAGGGTGTGCACCACCACATGCACTTCATTGAAAAAACCTTCAGGAAACAGCGGACGGATCGGGCGGTCGATCAAACGGCTGGTGAGGGTTTCAAACTCGCTGGGACGGCCTTCACGCTTGAAGAAGCTGCCCGGAATCTTGCCTGCAGCGTAAGATTTTTCGAGGTAATCGACGGTCAGCGGAAAGAAATCTTGCCCTGCTTTGCCTTCAGTCTTGGCGACCACGGTGGCCAGCACCACGGTGCCATCCATATCCAGCTTGACTGCACCACTGGATTGGCGGGCGATTTCGCCAGTTTCCATGGTGACCGTGTTTTGACCCCATTGGAAGGTCTTGCTAACTTTATTAAACATGCTCATTTGGTATCTCCTGTGAATTTGGGGGGTGCAGGCCACCCCACCCGAGCCCGGAAGCCGCCACACAGAACACGATGCCATTCCAGAGCCCCACCCCTTTAGGGTCAACAAGGCTTTGGAATGACACAGCTTCGCTCGTGTTTTTGCAGTCTCCGAAGTAAAAAACGCCTGAGCTAGTGACCTAACTCAGGCGTTCATCATTCTTTTAAAACCAATTACTTGCGCAAGCCCAGTTTAGCGATCAAGGCCAAATAACGGTTCGCATCTTTACCCTTGAGGTAGTCAAGCAGCTTGCGGCGGCGGCTCACCATACGCAGCAGACCACGACGACCATGGTGATCTTTGGCATGGGTTTTAAAGTGGGGCATCAATTCGTTGATGCGGGCGGTGAGCAGTGCCACCTGAACTTCGGGACTACCGGTGTCACCGGCTTGACGTGCGTTGTCTTTAACAACGGCGGCTTTGATGCTGGATGCGATCATGATTTTTCCTGTAAATAAAACTTGCGTCAGGCGCTGGAACTGCCCCTGACGTGCGAGCCTGCAAGATTTGCAGAGCTTTCTATTATAGCCAGAGCCCATTCAATGCAATGCCGCCTACTTCAGGGCCGCTGCATCTGGCAGCTGCTGGGCTGCTCGGCCTGTGTGGCTGACAAGGTTTTGATCACCCGAAACCCGTAGCCCGAGCCTTCCACATCAAACTTGACACCGGGCGTGCCTTGCCTGTCCATCACCCCCACCACCAACGGTTGTTGAAACTGGTGGTCTAGCGCACGCATGTGGCCGGTTTGTGAGCTAAATGTAACGCTAGCCCTCTCCAACGCTGCGCTAACAGCTATTGAATCTGTAGTACCAGCAGTTTCAATGGCTTGCGCCAGCGCCTGCACCATCAACTGCATGCGCATGTGCACATAGTCGTCAGCCGATTTTGGAAAGCGCTCTTTGAATGTTCTGTAAAAAGCTTCACTTTGGGCATTTTGCACATTCGGCAGCCAATCGGCCACCGCCACCACTTTACCTATACCCGCCTCACCTATGGCTGCAGGCGCACCCAGTGCGTTGCCATAAAACGTGTAAAACTTGCCGCCAAAACCGACATCTTTGGCGGCTTTGATCAACATCGTCAAGTCATTGCCAAAATTGCCGGTGATCACGGCCTGTGCGCCACTGGCTTTGATTTTTGTCGCATACGGCATGAAGTCTTTGACCCTACCAATCGGATGCAATTCTTCACCAACCAGTGCCACATCTGGGCGAAGTACGGCCAATTGACGCTTGGCCTCTCGCGCCACTGCATGACCAAAGCTGTAGTCCTGACCAATGATGTAGACACGCTTGAGTGCCGAATCAGTCTTCAGCACCGACATCAAGGCCGCCATGCGCATGTCGGCATGTGCATCAAATCTGAAATGCCAATAACTGCATTTTTCGTTGGTTAGCGCTGGGTCAACCGCTGCGTAATTCAAGAACACGACACTTTTGGACGGTTCACGTTCATTGTGTTTGTTGATGGCATCCACCAGTGCGCTAGCTACCGCCGATGAATTACCCTGCATCACGAACCGTGCGCCGTCATCCACAGCTGATTTCAACACCGACAAAGCCTCTTCCGCCTGACCCTTGCTGTCATAACGCATCAATGCCAATGGATGCTTGTGTGAACCTGTCTCATCCGTCAGAGTGACTCCGCCCTGGGCATTGACCCGTTCTACAGCCCACAGCAGGTTTCTGAAAACCGCCTCGCCCGTATTGCCAAACGGTCCACTCAAACTTTCAATCATGGCGATTTTGATTGGGTATCCGGAGGATTCTGCCCAGACAGGGTGAACCAAACCAAATACATAAACAAGCCCTAAAACGGCTTGTAAGACTATTTTTTTCAACATGTTTTGATTGCATCCAAAATGCAGTCGCATCACTCAACAACCTGGATGATGTCGACTGGTTCGCTTAGAACGGTGCGCAGTGTACTGGCTCACACACAATCAATTTAATTTATAATTATTGATTATTTTTATTAAAATTGAGAAACTTCTCAAACCATCATGGCTCTTTTGGCTTACATGCGAACAAGATCAAAAGCATCCAGCGGCCAGCGCGGCTTGACATCAAAGGCATAAACCGCATTGGCCACTTGAATACCTGACTGCAAGCGCATGGCTGCGGCCATGGCGATCATGGCGCCGTTGTCGGTGCACAAATGCAACTCGGGGTAATGCACCCGCACCTGACGCTTGCCACATTCGGCATTGAGCTGGCGGCGCAATTCGCGGTTGGCCCCCACGCCCCCAGCCACCACCAGGCGTTTTAAGCCGGTCTGCTGCAAAGCGGTCAGCGACTTTTTGACCAGCACTTCCACAATCGCGGCCTGGGTCGATGCGGCCAAATCCGCCAACACCGCTTGCGGCAGGGCTTGCACCTCGCACCCCAACCCAGCTGCGCATTTTTTGGTTTGCACCATCACGGCGGTCTTGAGCCCGGCAAATGAAAAATCCAGATCACCACTGTGCAGCAAGGGTCGAGGTAACTTGAAAGCTGCGGGGTTGCCAGATTCAGCCAAGTGCCCCAAGGCCGCCCCGCCTGGGTAGGGCAAGCCCAGCATCTTGGCCGATTTGTCAAACGCTTCACCTGCCGCGTCGTCAATGGTTTCACCCAAAATTTGGTACTGCCCCACCCCATCGACCCGCATCAGCTGAGTGTGCCCGCCCGACACCAGCAGCGCCACAAATGGAAACTGTGGCGCATCGGCGCTTAAAAACGGCGACAACAAATGTCCTTCCAGGTGATGCACGCCCAGCACCGGTTTACCCAAGGCAGCAGCCAGCGCACAAGCCACCCCAGCGCCCACCAGCAAGGCGCCTGCCAAACCTGGCCCGCGGGTAAACGCCACCACATCCACAGCTTGCAAAGTTTCGCCTGCGTCGCGCAACACCTCTTGGGTCAGCGGCAAGACACGCCGGATATGGTCACGGCTGGCCAGCTCGGGCACCACACCGCCATAGGCCTGGTGCATCTCGATCTGGCTGTAAAGCGCATGCGACAACAGCGTTGGCAAGTTTTGACCGGCCACACGCACCAAGGCCACGCCGGTTTCATCACATGAGGACTCAATGCCCAGCACCACAAAGTTTTTTGCCATAGCGGCCTAGTTTAAATGGCCGCGACCTGAGGCAAACACACCCAAGCGGGCTGAACTGACAGCGCTGGCTGGTTTGGCAGCGGTATCAGGACAGCGTCACATCTTCGTAAACATCGTCCAGCGTGAGCGTGACGGCCAGGCCAGGGCAAGTGAGGTCTAGCGTGCCGCTGCCTTGCAGGTCGCTCACCAGCCATTGCCCAGACGCATCGCGCTGATGCCATTGCACCGAGCGCTGCTCTTGCGACACCAGCAGGTAGTGGTGCAAGCTGGGTAACTTGCGGTAGGCGTGCAATTTTTCGCGCCGGTCAATGGTCTCAGTAGACGGCGACAACACTTCAACCAACAAGCAGGGCTGCGACTTGAACAGGGATTGGTTGTCAGCCGGGTCGCAGCTGACCAACACATCGGGGTAGTAAAACGTGTCGCTGCTCTCAATGCGCAGTTTCATGTCGCTGATGAACACCCCACAGGCCTTGCCACGGCTGGCCGCGCGCAGGTGAAAGGCAATATTCAGGCTGATGCGGTTGTGTTTTTCCCCCGCACCCGCCATGGCATACACCTCGCCGGCCAGATATTCATGAC
>MNXW01000173.1 GCA_001871515.1 Comamonadaceae bacterium CG2_30_57_122 | reverse complement strand
ACTCTTTCACATACTCGGGGCTTTGCACCGCCAGGTCGTAGCGCACGCCGGAGCCAATCAGGATTTTTTTGATGCCCTTCAAGGCACGGCCACGGCGGTAAATCTGAACCAAGGGGTGGTGGTCGGTGCCCAGGTTTTGGCAAATACCGGGGTAAACACAGCTGGGTTTACGGCACGCGGCTTCAATCTCGGGGCTTTTGCAGCCCAGGCGGTACATGTTGGCAGTCGGCCCGCCCAGGTCAGAAATGGTGCCGGTGAAGCCTTTGACCTTGTCGCGAATGTCTTCAATCTCTTTGATGATCGAGTCTTCGGAGCGGCTCTGGATGATGCGCCCCTCATGCTCGGTAATACTGCAAAACGTGCAACCGCCAAAGCAGCCGCGCATGATGTTGATGGAAAAGCGGATCATCTCCCACGCCGGAATTTTGGTGGCGTGGTCATGGCTGCCGTTCTCATCGGCGTAGCTGGGGTGCGGTGCACGTGCATAAGGCAGGTCAAACACCTGATCCATCTCTGCGGTGGTCAGCGGAATCGGCGGCGGGTTCAGCCACACGTCGCGGGCGGTGCTGCCTTCGCCATGCGCCTGCACCAGCGCGCGGGCGTTGCCGGGGTTGGTCTCCAGATGCAGCACGCGGTTGGCATGGGCATAGAGCACCGCATCAGACTTGACCGCGTCAAAACTGGGCAGGCGGATCACCGTGCGGTCACGCGGCGGCAACTGCTGTTTGCCAACCCGTGTGGGCAAGGCGGGGTTGCGCACAAAGCTGATCGGCGCAACATCAGCAGCCAGCACTTTTTTAAGGTCATTTTGCCCTGCAGCCCTTGTAATACGTGCGCTAGCAGCTTCTTTTTCAGTAGCAACCTGCGCCATGGTAGCGTCTTGTTTAGCGCAGCTGCTGCCCTGCTCAGCGGCCTGCTCGCTGGTGGTCTGGTAGGGGTTGAGGTGGGGTTCTACGCTGCCGGGCGCGTCTACCTCGGTGGAATCCAGCTCAAACCAGCCTAGCCGCGTGGCGTCGTCGGTGCGGCGCACAAAGGCTGTGCCGCGCACGTCGGTGATCTGCTCAATGGGCTCGCGGCGGCTCAAACGGTGGGCAATTTCCACAATGGCGCGCTCGGCGTTGCCATACAGCAGCAGGTCGCATTTGGCATCTACCACAATACTGCGCCTGACCTTGTCGCTCCAATAATCATAGTGCGCAATGCGCCGCAGACTGCCCTCGATGCCGCCCAACACCACGGGCACATCTTTGAACGCCTCACGGCAGCGCTGGCTGTACACGATGGCAGCGCGGTCTGGGCGCTTGCCTGCCACATCGCCAGGGGTGTAGGCATCATCGGTGCGGATTTTGCGGTCTGCGGTGTAGCGGTTGATCATGCTGTCCATGTTGCCTGCGGTCACACCCCAAAAAAGATTGGGTTTGCCCAAGGCTTTGAACGCTTCGGCGCTTTGCCAGTCGGGCTGGGCGATGATGCCAACCCGAAAACCCTGGTTTTCCAGCATGCGGCCGATCACCGCCATGCCAAAGCTGGGGTGATCCACATAGGCATCGCCGGTGACGATGATGATGTCGCAGCTGTCCCAGCCCAGTTTTTCCATCTCTGCACGGCTCATGGGCAAGAACGGTGCCGTGCCAAAGCGTGTCGCCCAGAACTTGCGGTAACTGCTTAACGGCTTAGCGTGGCGTGGAAAAAAAGAGACGTCAACAAGGGCGTTCATGGATGGTCAACCAGTGAAAAAAAGTGCGCTGAGTGTACGGTTTAGGCGTATTTCATGCCTGCAGCAAGGGCAAGGTATGACGTTGATCAACCCCACCAACAACGCGTGCTAACCCGATTGCCTACAGTTGTAACCGTTGTGTTGCAGCCGTCACCGTGCGTAAAACACGATGGCAAGCAAGCACAAAGCACCGAAGATTCACCCAACTCAACTTCATTCATCTCAAAAAAAACACCATGAACTCTGATATCAAAGAATTTATCGGTCAGTACCTCGCCATCATTTCAGGCACCTTCATGTCAGTCAGTGCAGTCGCATTTGTTTGCGTCCCCTACATTCTGTCCAGCGCCGGGAGGTCATTCCACCTCTAACGTCCATGTTCAACAAGGACACCCCAAAGCATGAAACACGCGTGCCCTGCGTAGGGCGGGTTGAAACCCGCCATGGCCGACTGAAGTCGGCCCTACGACACGCCATTCTTGTCGGCTGTGGGCGTTGTTTCACGTTAATTGACTGTCGTTGGGGGTAGCAATCAGCACCAGATTAATGGCTGGGTCTGACCACACTTTGGTCACTTGCACCAATCAGCGCACGCTTGGTCAGTCTTGCGCCATCGCCTGCGTTTAACGGATCACAATGCAGTTGATCTGTAAAGTTGGCACTCCTGAAACCAAGGGGACGCGAGAAATGCGGCCAGCGCCGCCATAACCAACCAGTGCCACCCGGACAGGTTGACGTTAGGTTAAGTCTGTGGTGTTGATAGCGCCATCTTCTCCGAAAAGACGCACCATCGTGTAGCATTCAACCCAAACAATCCAATAGGGCATGAATGCATGGCGAGGTGAGTTGCGAGGCAGTTTGACTGGCCGAGAGGCGTGCATAGCCGTAGCTATGGTCGACGAACGGACGGGCAAAATGGCCGCAAATCAACCGCCAGGCATCATGCAGGCACGAAGTGCAGCCTAATGGATTATTTGGGTTCAGGAACATTTTTAAAAGCGGAGAACACCATGACCATCCTCGTTCGATTGATATACGCCAGCAAAGTCGCCCCCAACTTCGGTCCCATGGATATGCGGGACATTTTGCAAAAATCACGCCACAACAACATTGAAAGCGGCATCACTGGCTTACTGGTCATGTCGGACGGCTATTTTTTTCAGGCCTTGGAGGGTGATCGCATGGCGGTGCACACCACTTACGCCAAAATTATGCGCGACGCGCGGCACTCTCGTTCGGTTGTTTTGAGCGCATCAGAAATTGAAAAACGTCACTTTACCGACTGGTCGATGGGTTATGTGCTCAGCACCGAAAAAAATCGTCCCTTGTTCATGTCGTATTCGGCTGACAAATACTTTGAACCCTTGTCCATGCGGGCGCAGGCAGCAGAATCTTTGCTGGTCGAAATTGGCCAACATGCGCGGCAAATCGGCGGCACCGAGAGCTTGACTTAAGGACTTGGCGGCAGTCGCAATCATTCATCCTCCCCCTTATTCATGCTTTCTGCCCTTCCCGCCCCCTTGCTAGGCTTGATTGCCAGCACTTTGATGCTGCTCAACATCCTGTTTTGGGTACCCATTTTGCTGGCGGTATCGATCATCAAATTATTGCTGCCGTTCAAGCACGTGCGCTTGTGGATTGACCCGCTGCTGCTGCGCATAGCCGAGGCCTGGATTGCGGGCAACAGCGGCTGGATGCGGCTGACGCAAAAGCTCGACTGGGACGTGACGGGCATGGAGAGCCTCAGTCCACGCCAGTGGTATCTGGTGGTGTGCAACCACCAGAGTTGGGTGGATATCCTGGTGCTGCAGCACGTGTTCAACCGGCGCATTCCCCTGCTGAAATTCTTTCTGAAAAAAGAGCTGATCTGGGTACCCATCATGGGGCTGGCCTGGTGGGCGCTGGAGTTCCCGTTCATGCGTCGGCGCAGTGAAGCCTATTTGCGCCAGCACCCCGAAGAGCGTGGCCAAGATGCAGCCACCACCCGCGCCGCCTGCGAGAAATACGCATTAGTACCCACCAGCGTAATGAATTTTCTGGAAGGGACGCGCTTTACTGCAGCCAAGCATAAGCGCCAACAATCCCCCTACCAACACCTGCTCAAACCCAAAGCGGGTGGCATCACGCTGGCGCTGGATGCCATGGGCGAGAAATTTGGCGCGGTGCTGGATGTGACCATTGCCTACCCTGACGGAAGACCCTCATTTTTGCAATTTTTACAGGGACATGTTCGACAGGTGCGGGTGCATGTCCGCACCCTGCCTGTGCCACGTTTGCCGAATGATGCAGACCAGACCGAAGCAGCCCGGCGCGAGCTGTGCCAAAACTGGGTCAACCAGCTTTGGCAGGACAAAGACCAACTGCTGTCCTCGTATGCCACCAAGACACGTGGCTAACAAAGTTCAGTAGAACTGCAGATATCAAACAACACTAAGGGCTTGTTCATGAATAAGCTGTACATTTGGCCGCCGGATTTGGGATGCAATGCGAGGCGCAAAGCGTGCCGTGCAGCTCTGCTGCACAAGCGATTTGCAACGACGCAGTGCGCCCAAAGTTGGCGAGTCAAATGTGCATGTTATTTTTGAATAAGCCCTAAAACAGTGACTGGTAGTTCATTTCATCAAA
>MNXW01000305.1 GCA_001871515.1 Comamonadaceae bacterium CG2_30_57_122 | reverse complement strand
GACTGTATCGGTGTAATCGCCAAAAAAATGCCCCTGAAGCCGGAGCGGTCAGGGGCATGAGCCAGTTAGCGGCTTGGCATCGGTTCAGGCAAATTCAACCAGCGCTTTTTTCATCTTCTTCATGGCTGCCACTTCAATCTGGCGAATGCGCTCGGCGCTCACGCCGTACACCGCAGCCAAGTCGTGCAGCGTCATGCCGCCGGAGTTGTCGTCGTTCACCTTGAGCCAGCGTTCCTCGACGATGTGGCGGCTGCGGTCGTCCAGGGTGGCCAGCGCCTGGGCAATGCCGTCACTGGCCAGCACATCGCGGTGGTGCGCTTCGATCATGGCAGTGGGCTCATGGGCGGCATCGGTCAGGTAGGCGATGGGGCCGAACGCGTCTTCGTTGTCGTCTGTCGAGGTGGGGTCAAGCATCACGTCACCGCCCGACAGGCGAGCTTCCATTTCAATTACCTCTTCGCGCTTGACGTTCAGCTCGGTGGCCATGGTGTCAATCTGAACTTCGCTCAAGGTGTCGCGGTGGCTGTCTTGGTCGGCCATGGCATCTTCGCTGCGAAAGCGTTGCTTCATTGAGCGCAGGTTGAAGAACAGCTTGCGCTGCGCCTTGGTGGTGGCTACCTTGACCATGCGCCAGTTTTTCAGGATGTATTCGTGAATTTCGGCCTTGATCCAATGCAGCGCGTAGCTCACCAGTCGCACGCCCTGGTCGGGGTCAAAGCGCTTCACCGCCTTCATCAGGCCGACATTGCCTTCTTGGATCAGGTCGCTGTGGGGCAAGCCGTAGCCCAGGTATTGGCGCGACACCGACACCACAAGACGCAGGTGCGACAGCACCAATTTGCTGGCGGCTTCGAGGTCGTTGTCGCTGCGCAGCTTGCGTGCCGCAGTTTGCTCTTCTTCCAGCGACAGCATCGGCATGCGGTTGACCGCAGAAATGTAGGCTTGCAAATGGCCGAGGGCGGGCACCATTGACCAGGGATTGCCCATGGTGAGGGCTGTACCGGAAACGCCAGTGTGTGCAGTCATACCAGAACTCCTTATATGCTTGATACTCTAATATTAGCACTCTATGGGAACGAGTGCTAATTGAAAAGTTCAATCACAGGCAGTGCAAGGTTAAGGGCAAAGTGGGCGTTCAGTGGGCAGGCGCAGTCAAGCTCTAGCCGAGCATGGCAGCTTCCAGGATGGGATGGTCTATTTTGTGCAAAAACGCCGGTATGACGCGGGGAGATGCGTTAAGCAATTTGGCGATGGCTTCGTAATCGTCCGGCAAGGCGGCGTTTTCCCAGCCATTGGCCGAATGCCGCGCCAGGCGCACTGCCAGCACCACACATTGCACGTTGGAGCGTTCGGCATGGCGCTCGTCGCTGATGTGGATCAGCAATTCGGGCAAGTGCCACAAATTCATCAAAGCCTGGCGCAGGTCGCTGATTTCAACGCCCAGCACCTCGCGCTGGATCACGCTGGAGCGTAGCGTCGAGTCGGCGGCCTGAGCCTGCTGGATTTTGACCATCAGGGTGGGGGCGTGCAACCACAGCAGAATTTCAGCAAAATCATTCAAGAATGCGGCTTGGTGGATGATGGTGGCATCGGTGTCGGCGCGGTGCACGGCAAACCCCAGCGCAAACTGGCCAGCGCGTTCGGCGCGAATCAGCAGATTTTGCAGACCCTGCATCGCTTCAGGTTGATTTGCCAGCCAGTCTTCTACCGTGCGTTGGGGGCCAAAATGCCGGAAAAACGGCGAAATGCCCATCAACACCAGCGAGGTGGTGATGGATTCGGTCTCGGTGGCGCTACCGAGACGGCGCAGACTGGCGATGCGCGCCAGCAATTTCAGTGTCATCAGGGGGTCAACCTGGATCACGGCGGTGAGCTTGTTGGCATCCACATCATCTTCTTTTGCACGCAGTTCTTCCAGGGCTTGGGCAGTTGAAGCGAGAATGGGAATTTCAGCATTCAAAAAATAATGTGTCCAAGCCCCAATGTGAGGTAAAGGCGCGATCAAGAAGCTGGGGGCGGGGGGTACAGGTGCGGCTGGCATCTGGTCAGGTGTGGTGTCGTTTGTCATGTCAGTTCCCGATCATTTGGGCGCGAGTATGGCGGCAGGAGGCCTATGGGTCAAGGCTTGGGTGCTCTCAAGCTGGGACTGGCCGGATAATTGGCTGCCCCTGTTCTTCCTGTTTTTACCGCCTCTGGAAAATTGTATGAGCTTGCCTTCAAATCTTCCCCCAACTGTTACTCTGGCTCCAACAGTCCAGAGTGAGCCGCGTCTGACCAGTCTGTCGCACGGCGGCGGCTGCGGCTGCAAGATTGCACCTGGCGTGTTGTCCGGCATTCTTAAAGGGATCACCGCCATGCCGATGCCCAAGGAGCTGCTGGTGGGCATTGAAACTGCGGATGATGCTGCCGTGTACCAGCTCAACGACGAACAGGCTTTGATTGCCACCACCGACTTTTTCATGCCTATC
Organism: Comamonadaceae bacterium CG2_30_57_122; assembly: GCA_001871515.1. GTDB lineage: Bacteria > Pseudomonadota > Gammaproteobacteria > Burkholderiales > Burkholderiaceae_C > Rhodoferax. Next base: position 4,080 of record MNXW01000305.1, on the reverse strand, counting down.
GTGGACGACCCGTTTGACTTTGGCCGCATCGCCGCCACCAACGCCATCAGCGATGTGTATGCCATGGGCGGCACGCCCATCATGGCGCTGGCCCTGGTGGGAATGCCCATTGCCGTCTTGTCGGTGCAAACCATTGGCAAAATTCTGGAAGGTGGAGCCAGCGTATGCCGAGCCGCGGGCATCCCGATTGCAGGGGGGCACACCATTGATTCGGTCGAACCCATTTATGGTTTGGTGGTCATGGGATTGATGCACCCGGCGCGGGTCAAACGTAACGCCAGTTCACGGGTCGGTGACCGTTTGATTCTGGGCAAGCCGCTGGGCGTGGGCGTGATGTCGGCCGCCTTGAAGAAAGACAAACTCGATGCCGCTGGCTACGCGCAGATGATGCAGGTCACCACCCAGCTCAACACCCCTGGCCCGGCGCTGGCGGCGCTCGATGGCGTGCACGCCATGACCGATGTGACCGGCTTTGCCCTGGCTGGCCACGTGCTGGAGATGGCCCGTGGTGCAAGCTGCACCGTGCAAATTGACTGGTCTAAAGTGCCGTTTTTGAGTGGTGTGCGTGCGCTGGCAGAACAGGGCTGCATCACCGGTGCGTCCGGGCGCAACTGGGCTGCTTATGGCCATGAGGTCTGTCTGCCGACTGACTTTTCAGCGGTCGACCAGGCGCTGTTGACCGACCCGCAAACCAGTGGTGGCTTGCTGGTGAGTTGTGCGCCCGCCGCGGTAAACCGCGTGCTGGAGGTCTTTGCACGCTTTGGCTTTGACGATGCAGCAGACATTGGTGAGGTGATGCCACCGATCGCAAATGTGAAATTACAGGTCCGGTGAGCTGCGCCAGCTATGGTGCAGACAGCTGTAGCCTTGGCGACCCTTCAGCCGTTCAGGCCGGGTTCGGCCACGTAAACTGCCCCGTTCTGCAACTCATCAATCTGTGCTTTTATGTCTAACGCCGCCCCATTGTTCCAACCCTTTGCCTTCAAAGGCCTCCAGCTCGCCAACCGCATTGTCATGGCCCCCATGACACGCTCGTTTTCACCCGGCGGCGTGCCCACCCCGGCGGTCAGCGAGTATTACCGCAAGCGTGCCGCCGCGGCCGTGGGTCTGATCGTGTCCGAAGGCACTGTGGTGCAGCGCCCCGCCGCCGCCAATGACCCGGATGTGCCCCGTTTCTGGGGCGACGACGCGCTGGCTGGTTGGCAAGACGTGATCAACACGGTGCACGCGGCTGGTGGCGTGATGGCACCACAGCTTTGGCATGTGGGCGCGGTACGCAACCCGCGCACACAGTGGTTGCCGCCCATGCCATGGGACTCTCCGTCGGGCCTGGCACGGCCGGGTAAAACCTACTGTGAACCCATGACCGACGGGGCAATCGCTGACACCATTGCCGCCTTTGCCAAGGCTGCGGGTGCGGCCAAGCGCCTGGGTTTTGACTGCATTGAGCTGCACGGTGCCCATGGTTACCTGATCGACCAATTTTTCTGGACCGGTACCAACCAGCGCACCGACGCCTATGGCGGCAGTGACCTGGTGGCACGCGGGCGCTTTGCGGCCGACATCCTGAAAGCGGTGCGCGCCGAAGTCGGCCCCGACTACCCGGTCATCATCCGCCTGTCGCAATGGAAACAGCAAGATTACGCCGCCCGCATGGCGCAAACGCCTGATGAAATGGCCGCCTGGCTGCAGCCGCTGGCAGACGCAGGCGCCGACATCTTCCACTGCTCGCAACGTCGCTTCTGGGAGCCCGAGTTTGACGGTTCGGATTTGAACTTTGCCGGCTGGGCGAAAAAACTCACCGGTCGACCCACCATCACTGTGGGCTCAGTGGGGCTGAGCGGCGAATTCATCGCGGCTTTTGGCGGTGAAAGCTCCAAACCTGCGTCGCTCGATGAATTGCTGCGCCGTTTTGACCGGGGTGACTTTGACCTGGTGGCGGTGGGCCGTGCCCTGATCAGCGACCCGGACTGGGCGTTGAAAGTGCGTGAAGGGCGCACAGCGGAGTTATCAGACTTTTCACCTGCGGCCTTGGGCAGTTTGGTATAGCCCAAGCCACTTTTTTTACAGCGCTTTTTGAATCAACGCACCGCTGTACAGGTAGGGTAGTAGCGGGGGTGTGCCAGGCTCCACGCCACCCCGGTTTTCGACGCTGATAGCCAGTTGGGTGATGCCAGCCAGAACTTTTTCAGTGATGGGTAACTGGGCGGTTCTGAGCTTGGGGGTGAGCACGCCGATGGACACCGGTTTGGCGCTGTTGCTGTTGTCCCACAGCTGCATGCTGTCGTTGGCGCCTTCCTTGATGTCGGTGAGGCGTTGCAACATCAAAAAATTATCTTGCGGGTCAAAGGTGACCAACACGCCCGGAGCCTGTTTGGCATCGAGCAACACCGCAATGTATTTGGTTTGAGGTACGTTTTTGACCTTGGCTTGCAAATGGGTGATCTGTGCATTGAACATTTCAAACAGACTCACCCCGGTGGCGGCCATCACCGTCACCACCACCAGCAGCAGGATGGCCAGCAAGCGCCAGCCGGTGGTGTAGGCGGGAATGGCTGCGGATGAATCGGTACTGGGGTTGGTCATGGTGTGGTGGTGTAAAAATTATTTCAAGGAAGTGACATAAGCCACGACAGCCTCAATGTCGGCATCGGTCATGTGGCGTGTGTTGTCGGTCATCAGTGGGTTGGTGCGTGTGCCCTGACCGCTGCGATAGCGTTTTAGTGTGGTGGCCAGGTAGGCCGCTTGTTGACCGGCAATGCGCGCAAAGGCTTGACTGCCATGGCCATCGCTGCCGTGGCAGCGAAAACAAATCTTGTCAAAGTAAGCTTTGCCTTTGGCGGCCAGCGCCGGGTCTTTGGCCGGTGTGGTGAGCACCGTTTGCGTGGCGAAAAACATCACCACGCCTACTTTCTCATCCGCACTCATGGCCTTGATCATGCCCTCCATGAAATCAAAACGCCGTCTGCCATCGGCAAATTGGCGCATTTGTTCCAGTAAATAGTTGGGGTTTTGACCTGCCAGGTTGGGAATGTCGGGCTTGACACTGTTGCCACCTTCGCCGTGGCAGTTGGCGCAGACCATGGCGACACGACGGCCTTTGAGCGTCAAGTCCGTGGCCAGTTGTGGATTGGCTTGTGCCTCGGCCAGTCGGGCTGACAAGTCGACAGGGGGTTGGTGCTTGCTGGACTGGGCTGCACCCGGCATGCTGGTGGCCAGCAGGGCGAAAGCAAGTGCGTAATAAAAGCGGAAAGTTAAGGACATGATGAGTAATTAGACGGCATCAGCCCAGACGGGCTTGGTGTTGGTTGATTTGAAAACGTACCTGGTTGGGCGCGGTGCCCCCCAGGACATCACGGGCATGCAGCGAGCCGTGCAGGCTCAAGCACTCGAACACGTCTTTTTCAATCGACGCATTAAAGCCCTGCAACACCGCCAGCGGCAGTTCGGATAAATCCACCTGGTGGGTGATGGCGGCCTTGACGGCATGCGCCACGGTTTCATGCGCATCGCGAAACGGCAGGCCTTTTTTGACCAGGTAGTCGGCCAGGTCGGTGGCGGTGGCGTAGCCGCGCAGCGCGGCTTGTTCCATGGCCTGGGCGTTGACGCTGATGCCGCCTTCTTTTTGTCCGGTGGCGGGGTTGAGTTGTCCGCCGATCATTTCGCTGAAGATGCGCAAGGTGTCTTTAAGCGTGTCCACAGTGTCAAACAGCGGTTCTTTGTCTTCCTGGTTGTCCTTGTTGTAGGCCAGGGGCTGACCCTTCATGAGGGTGATCAGCCCCATCAGGTGACCCACCACGCGGCCGGTTTTGCCGCGCGCCAGTTCGGGCACGTCGGGGTTTTTTTTCTGCGGCATGATGGAACTGCCGGTGGTGAAGCGGTCGGCAATTTTGATGAAACCAAAGTTCTGACTCATCCACAGCACCAGTTCCTCGCTCATGCGGCTGATGTGCACCATGCACAAACTGGCTGCAGCGGTGAATTCAATGGCAAAGTCACGGTCGCTCACCGCGTCCAGGCTGTTTTGGCACACCTGCGCCACACCGTGTGCGTCCACCATGCTCAAGGTGCGAGCCACAC
>MNXW01000075.1 GCA_001871515.1 Comamonadaceae bacterium CG2_30_57_122 | reverse complement strand
CGCAGGTCAGGCCTTCGCGCATGTCGTCGCCGGTGACTTCCACCTTGGCTTTTTTGGCGATCTCGGTGTCATCAATGTACTTGTTGATGACCCGCGTCATGGCCGCACGCAGGCCCGTCAGGTGGGTGCCGCCGTCGCGCTGCGGAATGTTGTTGGTGAAGCACAGCACTTGCTCGTTGTAGCCGCTGTTCCATTGCATCGCCACTTCGACACCAATGTTGGTGTCCTGGTCGCTCTGGCGGTCGCCCAGGGCGTGGAAGATGTTGGGGTTGAGGACGGTTTTGCCTTTGTTGATGAAGTTCACAAAGCCACGCACGCCGTCGGCACCGGAGAAGTCGTCTTCTTTACCGCTGCGTTCGTCTTTGAGGCGAATGCGCACGCCATTGTTCAAAAAGCTCAGCTCACGCAGGCGTTTGGCCAGCACGTCGTAGTGAAAATCGTTGTTTTCCTTGAAGATGTCGGTGTCGGGCAAAAAATGCACCTCGGTGCCACGGCGTTCGGTTTCACCGGTGATCTTCATCGGTGAGACTTCCACGCCACCGACCTCTTCGGTCAAGCGGTTTTGTACAAAACCCTTGCTGAATTCGAGCACATGCACCTTGCCGTCGCGGCGCACCGTCAGGCGCAGCATTTTGCTCAAGGCATTGACACAACTTACACCCACACCATGCAGACCGCCCGAGACCTTGTAGCTGTTCTGGTTGAACTTGCCGCCGGCGTGCAGCTCGGTCAGGGCGATTTCAGAGGCGCTGCGTTTGGGCTCGTGCTTGTCGTCCATCTTGACACCGGTGGGAATGCCGCGCCCGTTGTCCACCACGCTGACCGAGTTGTCGGTGTGGATGGTGACCAGAATGTCGTCGCAATGGCCGGCCAAAGACTCGTCGATCGAGTTGTCCACCACCTCAAACACCAGGTGGTGCAGCCCGGTGCCGTCCGAGGTGTCGCCGATGTACATGCCCGGGCGTTTGCGCACCGCTTCCAGGCCTTCAAGGATCTGGATCGAGCCTTCGCCATAGGCCTCAGAGGCACCCGCCTGATGGGCGTCAATGGTGGGCTGAAAGTTGGAGCTGTCAGCCGTGCCCTCGCCGGTGTGAACGGCATTGTCAGCGGAGGTGTCGGGCTTGTTTTCTTCGGTCATGGAAAGCTTTGAAAAAGTTGGAGTCGGCAAAGGTGCGAGGGCGGGGCACGGGTCTTGGGTTGGACGACTAGATGCGCATCGGCATCACCACATATTTGAATTGGCTGTCGTCGGGAATGGTCAGCAGCGCTGAGCTGTTGCCGTCAGACAGCTCCAGCTTGACCATGTCCTGGCTCATGTTGGCCAGCGCGTCGATCAGGTAGGTGACGTTGAAACCGATCTCGATGCTGTCGCCAGCGTAGTCAATGTCAAGCTCGTCCACGGCTTCTTCTTGTTCGGCATTGTTGGCCGCCACCCGCAGCGTGCCGGGGTCGATGTTCAGACGCACGCCCTTGAACTTGTCGCTGGTCAAAATGGCGGTGCGCTGCAAGGTGGACAGGAGCGCGGTGCGGCCCAGCGTGATGCTGTTGGTGTGGTTGCGCGGAATCACGCGGTTGTAGTCGGGGAACTTGCCTTCGACCAATTTGCTCACAAATTCCATGCCGCCAAAGCTGAATTTGGCCTGGTTGTTGGCAAACTGCATGTCAATGGCACCTTCGGCATCGGACAGCAGGCGCTGCAGTTCCAGCACGGTTTTGCGCGGCAGGATCACCTCTTGCTTGGGCACTTCCACGTCCAGCGTGGCAGAGGCAAACGCCAGCCGGTGGCCGTCGGTGGACACCAGGCTGAGCTGCTGGCCTTCGGCGACAAACAAAATGCCGTTGAGGTAGTAGCGGATGTCGTGCACCGCCATGGCAAACGACACCTGGGCCAACAAGGCCTTGAGGGTTTTTTGCGGCACCGAGAACACCGGGCCAAAGTTGGCGGCTTCCTGCACCAGCGGAAAATCTTCAGCTGGCATGGTTTGCAGCGTGAACTTGCTCTTGCCGCCTTTAAGAATCAGCTTGGCAGCGCTGGATTCGAGCGACACAGTCTGGTCTGCCGGCATGGTGCGCAAAATGTCAATGAGCTTGCGTGCGCCGACGGTGGTGGTGAAATCCTCCGCATCGCCACCGAGTTCGGCGGTGGTACGGATCTGGATTTCAAGGTCGCTGGTGGTGAGTTGCAGCGAGGTGCCGGTTTTGCGGATCAGCACATTGGCCAGAATCGGCAAGGTATGGCGGCGTTCCACGATGCCGGCAACCGCTTGCAGCACGGACAGCACCTGGTCTTGGGGGGCTTTTAGAACAATCATGTCATCCTCTTGGTCGTTAATTGGTGTGCTTGCCCAAAAGCGGCAAGGTGTTGCGGGTGGTAAAGGGGCATTTTCCCACTGATTTTGCTCAATTTACTCAACCCTTCAGGGTTTGCTCCAGCACGTGCAATTGTTGGTTGAGCTCGGTCATTTGTTGGCGCTCGGCACCAATTTTGCGCACCGCATGCAGCACCGTGGTGTGGTCACGCCCGCCAAACAATTCACCAATTTCAGGCAGGCTTTTTTGGGTGAGTTCTTTGGCCAGGTACATGGCAATCTGGCGTGGCCGGGCAATGCTGGCCGGGCGCTTTTTGGAATACATGTCGGCGATCTTGATCTTGTAATAGTCGGCCACCGTTTTCTGGATGTTTTCCACCGAAATTTGTCGGTTTTGAATCGATAACAGGTCACGCAAGGCTTCGCGCGCCAGCAAAATTGAAATTTCCTTCTGGTTAAATCGCGAATAGGCCAGAATTTTGCGCAGCGCGCCTTCAAGTTCCCGCACGTTGGAGCGCACGTTTTTGGCGACAAAAAACGCCACTTCTTCGGGCATCACGATGCCTTCTGCGTGCGCCTTGTTGATCAAAATGGCCACGCGCATCTCAAGCTCCGGCGGCTCAATGGCCACCGTCAGGCCGGAATCAAAGCGCGACACCAGGCGCTCATGGATGTCGGCCAAGCCCTTGGGATAGGTGTCGCTGGTCATGACGATGTGCGACTTTTTGGCCAGCAAGGCTTCAAAGGCGTTGAAGAATTCTTCTTGCGTGCGCTCTTTGTTGGCAAAGAACTGCACGTCATCAATCAGCAACAAATCGAGCGAGTGGTAGCGCTCCTTGAATTCGTCAAACGCCTTGCGCTGGTAAGCCTTAACCACATCCGTAACAAATTGTTCAGCATGGATGTAGAGAACTTTCGACTGGGGGCGGTCTGCGATGAGCTGGTTACCTACCGCATGCATCAAGTGGGTCTTGCCCAAACCGACTCCGCCGTAGATGAACAGCGGGTTGTACAAATGCCCTGGCATGCCCGCCACGTGCATCGCCGCCGCGCGCGCCATGCGGTTGGCGCTGCCTTCGACCAGGGTATCAAAGGTGAGTGCGGTGTTGAGGCGGTTTTTAAGCGGTTCGGGCGCACGGTTGTCTGGGGCATCCAGGTTCATTGACGCACCAGGAGCAGGTGTTGCCTTGGGTGCAGATTGGCTTCTGGCAATGGCTTCACGCGGAGCAAGCGCTAACTCAAGCAGAATCGGCTGCCCCGTCATTTTTTGCATCAGCCCGGCCAGGCGGGCGCTGTATTGAGCCCGGATCCAGTCCATTTTGAAGCGGTTAGCGACAAAAATAGTGACCTTGGAGAGGTCGTCAGCCACCTGGGCAGACAGCGGTTTGATCCAGGTCTGAAACTGTTGTTCAGGCAATTCCTGGGCCAATTGGTCGATGCAAGCTTGCCACAAATCTGCATTGGACTGCGCCTCTTGGGCGCTCGAAATGGGTTGAAGTCCCTCGGTCATTGTGAAATACGATTTGTGGATAGTTATGAATTTTTGTACCTTGCATTCTAATTTATCAAAGGCTTATCCACACCCTGATTTACCCGGAGCTTGCACTAAATATGCTGGTGCTGGCATGTTCAGGGAAGGATAAATTTTGGGGTGTCAACAAAGTTTGCGATAATCCTAGGTTCCCCTGAACTGTTCAGGAGAAAACTGAACATCGATTTGACCCCGGCCGAGTTGGCCTTGGGCAGCAAATCGCCTATGAGCCCTCTGAGGATTTCCAAAAATGAAACGCACTTACCAACCTTCCAAGATCCGTCGCGCCCGTACCCACGGTTTTCTGGTTCGCATGAAAACCCGTGGTGGCCGTGCCGTGATCAACGCCCGCCGCGCCAAAGGCCGCAAGCGCCTGGCGGTCTGAGTTCACGGTGGACGCTAAGCCTGTTGCTGACCTGTTCTGCGAAGGCTTGATGTTTTGCAGCGCCTCAAAAATCGTCCCCAGTTTCAGGCTGTGCTGGCGGGGTTGATTTTGTCGCGCACGTCTCATTTCGTCTTGCACCGCGTCGCGCTGAATGTGGCGACGCCTCCTGAAAAACCCTTGTTCGGCTTGCAGGATGTCTGGATGGGTGCCATGGTGCCCAAACGTTGGGCTCGCCGTGCCGTCACCCGCAACACCATCAAGCGACAGATTTACGCCTTGAGCCAAGACTTTGAATCTGCGTTGCAACCCGCGGCCCATGTGGTGCGCCTGCGTGCGGGCTTTGACAAGGCACGCTTTGTCAGCGCCACCTCGGATGCGCTCAAGGCGGCGGTGCGCGCTGAACTGCAACAGCTTTTTACCTTGGCGTGTCGGTTGCCGGTGCAAGGTGGCGCA
>MNXW01000030.1 GCA_001871515.1 Comamonadaceae bacterium CG2_30_57_122 | reverse complement strand
TCCACCGGCTTGCCGGCGTAACTGAGCTGCAGGCTGCCGCAGGCGCGCTGGGCGGCATCGCGGATCAGGCTTTCAGTAAACGCCATCAAATCCTGGTAGTCCCAATACGCCGCGTAGAACTCCATCATGGTGAACTCGGGGTTGTGGCGCACGCTGATGCCTTCGTTGCGAAAGCTGCGGTTGATCTCGAACACGCGCTCAAAACCGCCCACAATCAGACGTTTCAGGTACAGCTCAGGCGCAATGCGCAAGAACATTTGCTGGTCCAGCGCGTTGTGGTGGGTGGTGAAGGGTTTGGCGTTGGCGCCGCCAGGAATCGGGTGCAGCATGGGTGTTTCGACTTCCAGAAAGTCGTGCGCCACCATGAAGTCGCGCACCGCGCTGACGGCCTTGCTGCGGGCAATAAAGCGTTTTTTGGTGTCCTCGTCGGTCATCAAATCGACGTAGCGCTGGCGGTATTTGACCTCTTGGTCGGCCATGCCGTGGAACTTGTCGGGCATCGGGCGCAGGCTTTTGGTCAACAGGCGGATGCGGCTGGCGTGGATGGAGAGCTCGCCGGTTTTGGTTTTGAACACCAGGCCTTCTGCGGCCACGATGTCGCCCAGATCCCAGTGCTTGAACGCGTTGTAGAGGTCTTCGCCCACGTCGTCGCGCTTGATGTAAATCTGGATGCGCCCGGTGCTGTCTTGCAGCGTGGCAAAACTGGCTTTGCCCATGACGCGCTTGAGCATCATGCGGCCAGCCACTTTGGCCTGCGTGCCAAGTTCTGCCAAGGCTTCAGGGGTTTTGGCCTCGTGCGCGGCAAACAGTTTGGCGGCGTGGTCGGTGGGTTTGAAGTCGTTGGGGAAGGCCGGGCCTTTGCCCTGCGCTTGGGCCTGGCGAAGCGCTTTGAGCTTGTCGCGGCGCTCTTGCATGAGCTGGTTTTCGTCCAGTGCGGGGGCTGCGGGCGGGGTGGTGGCGTCGGTGGTGCGTGAGTCAGACATGTGGGGCAATCAAGGGCAAGAGCGGCATAGAAAAGAAGAGCCAAACACACGCAAGGCGCATCTGGCTGAACATGCTATTTTAAAGGGCAGGCGTTGACAAGGCTGGCAGGGGGTGCGATGGCGGCGACTTGCAGACGGGCTGGGTGTAGGCCGTTATCATTGCGCAGGCAGTCCGTCGCTGTTTGTCTTAGAAGTAAATCCATGCTGTACCAAATCGTTTCGCTGTTGCTTGAAGTTGTTTGCGGTTTCTTAAGCGGTACTTGTTTGCTGCGCCTGTACATGCAATACCAGCGCATTCCCATGTCGGCGCGCTCGGGCAACCCGCTAGGTCGCTTTGTGTTTGCTTTAACCGACTGGATTGTGTTGCCGCTGCGTCGCGTGTTGCCCGCCATCGGTTCACTCGACACCGCCAGTCTGGTGGCGGCATTTTTGCTGCAGTTGGCCGAATTCGGTTTGTTGTGGTTGCTGACGGGTGCGGTTGTTGGGCTGTTTGCAGTGCCGATCTTGGCTGGGTTTGGTCTGCTGCGCATGGCCATCTCGGGCCTGACGGGTTTGGTGATTGTGTATGCCGTGCTGTCTTGGGTGCAAACCAACTCGGTCATGGCCGATGTGCTGGAGCGTCTGGTGGCCCCGCTGCTGCAGCCGATACGCCGTGTGCTGCCGCTGGTCGGGGGCATAGATTTGTCGCCACTGGTGCTGCTGCTGATCTTGCAAATTGCCGCCATTGTGCTGGGCAACCTGCAGGCGGCAGCGTTGATGGCGTCCTGACCCTCTCAAGGCATCCATCCTTCACCAAAACACTTACATAAAATCGTGCCTTTTCCAGCCTGGCGTTGTTGTTCCTCGTGGCCACAGCTACGGCTATGTCGCCTCCTCTCGCCTAGCACTGCATCCCGTCAGCCCTCGCCATAAACGGTACATTTGCAATTTCCGCATCCCTTAAGGGGTGTAAATCAGGTTTTTTGAAGCCGCAGCCGCACCACCAAGGCGCGCAACGTCTCATCGGCCAACCCGGCAGCGCCCGGGTCTGCAAGCGTGGAGCGCACCATGCGCTCCAGCGTTTGAACCTGCGGTGTGAGTGAGCCAAAAAAGTGGGGCGTGTCACCCACGGCGATCAGCAGGGTGGGGAAATCTTCCACATCCACCGGGTGCAGCAGGTCAGCCTCGTCTTCCACATCAATCCATATAAACCGCGCCTGCGGGTGATCTTGTTCAATGGTGGCCTGCACCTGTTCAAACCGGCTGCGGTAGTCGCGGCACACGCCGCACCACTGCGCACACAGGCAAGCCACCAACAGCGTTGTCACTTCGGTTGAACGCCAGTCAGGCCACTGCGTCGGCACTCTGGCGGGTCAGCATGGCCAGGGTGTTGGCAATGGTTTTGCGCAGTTCGCGGCGGTCGCAGATCAAATCGACCGCGCCTTTGGTCTGCAAAAATTCGGCGCGCTGAAAACCTTCGGGCAGTGTCACCCGCACGGTGGACTCAATCACCCGTGGCCCGGCAAAGCCAATCAAGGCCTTGGGTTCGGCCATCACCACATCGCCCAAAAAGGCAAAGCCCGCACTGACGCCGCCCATGGTCGGGTCGGTCAGCACGCTGATGAAGGGCAGGCCTTTTTTGGCCAGGTGGGTGAGTGAGGCATTGGTCTTGGCCATTTGCATCAAGCTCAGCAAACCTTCTTGCATGCGCGCGCCACCAGTGGCGGTGAAGCAGACAAACGGCACCTTTTGGTCGATGGCGGTTTGCACTGCGCGGGCAAAGCGCTCGCCCACCACGCTGCCCATGCTGCCGCCCATGAATTCAAACTCAAAGCACGCCGCCACCAGGCCAATGCCCATGACCGAGCCGCCCATGACTACCAGCGCATCGGTCTCGCCGGTGTTGTCCATGGCTTCTTTCAGGCGTTCGGGGTATTTGCGGCTGTCCTTGAACTTGAGTGCGTCCACCGGCAGCACTTCTTGCCCAATTTCATAGCGGCCTTCGTTGTCCAGAAACAGGTTGAGCCGGGCGCGCGCACCAATGCGGTGGTGGTGGCTGCAGCTGGGACAGACGTTCTGGTTTTGCTCCAGGTCGGTCTTGTACAGCACGGTGTCGCAACTGGGGCATTTGATCCACAGGCCTTCGGGCACGGCACGCCGGTCTTTGGGGTCGGTTTGCTGGATTTTGGGGGGAAGCAGTTTTTCTAGCCAACTCATGTGTTTTCTCCTGAACGACGCTGGATTATGAATCCAGCGCGGTACGAATTTCGCGCAGGAAGCTTTGCGCGGTGCTGGCCACCTGGTTGCGTGGCTGCTCGTCAATCAACTGGATAATTTTGCTGCCAATCACCACCGCATCGGCCACCTTACCAATCGCACGGGCGGTGGCCGCATCGCGAATGCCAAAGCCCACGCCCACCGGCACATTCACATGGGCACGGATGCGTGGCAGCATGGCTTCGACCGCACCGGTGTCGAGCGCGCCCGAGCCCGTCACGCCCTTGAGCGACACGTAGTAGACATAGCCCGTGGCGATGCGACCCACTTGTGCCATGCGCTCTGGCGTGGAAGTGGGCGCTAACAAGAAGATCAAATCCAGCCCGTGGGCTTGGAGGTCGGCGGCAAAGTCTTCGCACTCTTCTGGGGGGTAGTCGACGATCAGCACGCCGTCCACCCCGGCCGCTGCAGCATCACGAACAAATGGGCTTGTAGCCCTCGCATCCATTGCCTTAGTAGCTCCATTTTCAGGAGTGGCGTGCATTTGGTTGTAACGCTCTACCGGGTTGGCGTAGCCCATCAGCACCACCGGCGTGGTTTGGTTTTGCGTGCGGAAATCACGCACCATGGCCAGCACCTGCGTCAGGCCAATGCCAAACGCCAGCGCCTTGTCGCCAGCCTTCTGGATCACCGGCCCGTCGGCGCTGGGGTCGGAAAATGGCACGCCCAGCTCGATCACGTCCGCGCCGCCCGCAACAAAAGCGTGCATCAGCTCGGGCGTGACATCGGCAAACGGGAAACCTGCGGTGACAAACGGAATCAGCGCCTTGCGGCCCTGGGCTTTCAGTTGGGCAAAGGTGGCAGCGATGCGGCTCATTTCAGTGCTCCTGCGTTTGTAGCTGCTTGCGCTTGCTTAACAAGGGCTACAGGCACATTTTGCATATCGCCTTTGACCGACTGACCTTGGCAGCTGGGGCGGCAGAAGAAGTCGGCTTTGGACAGGTCGGCCACGGTGCCGATGTCTTTGTCGCCGCGGCCCGACAGGTTGACCAGAATCGACTGGTCAGCGCGCATGGTTTTGGCCAGCTTCATGGCGTAAGCGATGGCGTGGCTGGATTCCAATGCCGGAATGATGCCCTCGGTGCGGCACAGGTAGTGGAACGCTTCCAGCGCTTCCTTGTCGGTGATGCCGACATATTGGGCGCGGCCTATGTCGTGCAGAAATGCGTGCTCGGGGCCCACGCCGGGGTAGTCCAGCCCGGCGCTGATGCTGTGGGTCTCAGTCACCTGGCCGTTGGCGTCTTGCAGCACGTAGGTGCGGTTGCCGTGCAGCACGCCGGGGCTACCGCGCTGGATGCTGGCCGAATGGTGGCCGCTGTCCATGCCCTCGCCAGCAGCCTCCACACCAATCAGTTGCGTCGCTTCGTGGGTGATGTAGGGGTAAAAGATGCCCATGGCGTTGGAGCCGCCGCCGACGCAGGCGGTGACCACGTCGGGCTGCCCGCTCTTGCAGCCAGCGGCTTGGAGCATCTGGGGCATTTGCACCAGGCATTCCTTGCCGATCACGCTCTGAAAATCGCGCACCATCATCGGGTAGGGATGGGGCCCGGCCACCGTGCCGATGATGTAGAAGGTGTTGTCCACGTTGGCGACCCAGTCGCGCATGGCTTCGTTCAGCGCGTCTTTGAGCGTGCGGCTGCCGCTGGTCACCGGCACCACGGTGGCGCCCAGCAGCTTCATGCG
>MNXW01000057.1 GCA_001871515.1 Comamonadaceae bacterium CG2_30_57_122 | reverse complement strand
GTCCGCCGGGGTTGGCGCTCTCTGAGGCGGACATCCAGGGCGACCTGGATCGTCGCCGCCCCGGCACCAGCAAATTTGTCACCCAGCGCAACGAGCCCGACGCGGTGCAAATCTTGTCGGGCGTGTACGAGGGCAAAACCACCGGCACACCGATTTGCCTGCTGATTCACAACACTGACCAGCGCAGCAAAGATTACGGCAACATTGTCCAGACCTTCCGCCCCGGTCATGCCGACTACGCCTACTTTCAAAAATACGGCATCCGTGACCCGCGCGGTGGTGGCCGCAGCAGCGCGCGCCTGACCGCACCCATGGTGGCCGCCGGTGCGGTCGCTAAAAAATGGCTGTTTGAGAAATACGGCACGGTGTTCAGGGGCTGCATGACTCAGGTGGGCGAGTTACCCATTGCCTTTGAGTCTTGGGATCATGTGCCGCACAACCCATTTTTTGCCCCGGTGGCTGATGTCTCCAAGCTGGAAAATTACATGGCCGCCCTGCGCAAAGACGGTGACAGTTGCGGTGCACGCCTGCGCGTGAGTGCGTCCAACGTGCCGGTGGGCCTGGGCGAGCCGCTGTTTGACAAGATGGACGCTGACATTGCCTACGCCATGATGGGCATCAACGCCGTCAAAGGCGTGGAAATTGGCGCCGGCTTTGCCTGCGTGGCGCAGCGCGGCAGCACGCATGGCGACGCACTCACCCCACAGGGTTTTGCCAGCAACAACGCCGGTGGCACGTTGGGCGGCATCACCAGCGGTCAAGACCTGGAGGTGTCGGTGGCGATCAAACCCACCAGCTCCATCCTGACCCCACGCGCCTCGATTGACGTGACCGGCGCGCCCACCGAGGTGGTCACCAAAGGCCGCCACGACCCTTGTGTTGGCATTCGCGCCACGCCGATTCTGGAGGCCATGCTGGCGCTGGTGGTCATCGATCACGCCCTGCGCCAGCGCGCGCAGTGTGGCGATGTGCTCAGTGGTTTGAGCCCGATCCCGGCATCGTCTTGAATTCAGCAGCCAGCGATTCCAGACGGCGCAACGTCGCTTGTTGTTCAGCCTCATCCAGGAACGTGGTCTGGCGCGCGCGCAAACGCAGCGTTGGCATGGCAATCAAGCTCACCCGCAGCCCCGCGCGCACCCAACGCAGGTCACGCGGCTCCCCACGCGCCAGCTTGGAGAGGGCGGCGTCGTTGGCATCCAGACAATGGGCGACCACCGGGGGCCGCTCAATCAAGATCAGACGTTGTGCCCAGCCTTGTGGCAGGGTGGGCAGGTGCGGGGACACCGGATCCAGATAAACACCGTGCTGTTGGTGGTAAGGGCTACCTTCGCCCAGTTTCGCGCACAAATCAAAGATGCGCGGCGGGTCTGCCAGCGTGTAGCAATCGGCATCGATCGACAGGGTCATGTCCGCCGGAACAGCTTCGACCTGCGCCATCCCCAACACCGACAAGCTGCCAATCACCACATAGTCGCGGTGACCACACAAAACTTGTGCGGCCAACAGCAAACGCATGAGCGTTTCTACGTTCATGCGTGCACCGCCGGAACCGCAATGAACGGCGAGTTTTGCCGCATGGCAAGCCCCCAACCGTCCGCATCGCCACACATGCGCTGCGCCAACTCAGTCACAGGCAAGGCCAGCCACTGTTGCCAGCGTTCAATGTAGTCATGGCTGCACAGGTGTTCAGCTTGCCAACGTTCAACCACCTGGCGCGCGGCTTGCACATGTTGTTGCTGTAGGCGCTTGGGGGCGCACAAAAGTTCAAGCGCCCACTGCTGGTGGCGCATCAGGCGCTGCTGTTCACGCTGCTGTTGCTGTGCGCGCGCGGCTTGGCGAGGATCAGGCATGGCAGCTGCCGATTCGGGTGACATGACGATGGCCACGATTTTTTGATGACGCTCAATGGCCACCGGGCTTTGACTTAAACGCCCGATGAGCGCACCAAAGTTCTGTTTGGCTTGGGAGGCTGTGACGGTATACATGTTCAAATTTTAGACAAAAACCAAGTTTTGGACAATATTTGACCCATCTCAGTGTCTGAGCAATACCCCGTTTTTCTACCTAAACCAGCCTAAGGGTTCGCAAAGCAATAACTTGTACATTTGCCCAGCTATCTTTGGGCGCATTGCGTCGTTGCAAATCGCTTGTTTAGCAGAGCTAAACGGCGCGTTTTGCGCCTAGCACTGCATCCCAAATCTGGCCGTCAAATTGTCCAACTTATTACTTTACGAGCCCTAAGCATCGATAATTCAGACCCCTTCTGTGACGATTGACCCGCTTCATGAAAACCCCTGAACTTCTAGCCCCTGCGGGCTCCTTGACCATGCTGGAAACCGCGCTGGCTTTTGGCGCCACGGCCATTTACGCCGGCCAGCCGCGCTACTCTTTACGCGTGCGCAACAACGACTTTGGTGACATTGAGGTCTTGAAGCAAGGCATCGACACCGCCCACGCCAAGGGCGCGCGCTTCTTTCTGGTGAGCAACATCTTTCCGCACGGCAACAAAATTCGGCACTACATCGACAACATGGCGCCGGTGATTGCCTTGAAGCCGGACGCCATGATCATGTCCGACCCCGGCCTGATCATGATGGTGCGTGAAACCTGGCCCGAGATGGAAATTCACCTCTCGGTGCAGTCCAATACGGTCAATTCGGCAGCGGTGAAATTCTGGCAAGGGGTGGGCTTGAAGCGCATCATCTTGTCGCGCGAGCTGTCGCTGGATCAGGTGGAAGAAATCCGCCAGGCCTGCCCCGACATGGAGCTCGAAGTGTTTGTGCACGGCGCGCTGTGCATCGCCTATTCGGGCCGTTGCCTGCTCTCAGGCTACTTCAACCACCGCGACGCGAACCAGGGCAGTTGCACCAATTCGTGCCGCTGGGATTACAAAACGCAACCCGGCGTGGTCGATGCCTCTGGCGACATTCTGGCTCCACAGGCTGCTCTTGAACGCGAGCATGAACAGTTGGCACGGGGTACGCAAGCCGGGTCGGGGTGTGGCGCTGGGTCAAAGCACGAGCAAGGCGCTATTGAGCGTTCGCCCGCTGCCAACCAGGTCTACATGATCGAAGAAAGCCAGCGCGCGGGCAGCTACATGCCGATCGAAGAAGACGAACATGGCACCTACGTGATGAACAGCAAAGACCTGCGCGCCATCGAGCACGTCAAGCGCCTGGTCGAGATTGGTGTGGATTCGCTCAAGATCGAAGGCCGCACCAAAAGCCCGTATTACGTGGCGCGCACGGTGCAAAGCTACCGCCGCGCGATCGATGATGCAGTGGCCGGGCGTGAGCTCAATCCCGAGCTGCTGGGCCAGCTTGAAGGCCTGGCCAACCGCGGCTACACCAGCGGTTTTTTTCAGCGCCACACGCCAGAAGAAACGCAAAACTATTTGCGCGGTTATTCCGAGTCTGGCCGCAGCCTCTACGTGGGCGATGTGGTGGCGTTTGACGCGGCGCGCGGCCTGGCGCAAGTCACGGTCAAAAACCGCTTTGCCCTGGGCGACTGGCTGGAGATCATTCACCCGCAGGGTAACGTCGATGTGCTTTTGGACCGCATGGAAAACGCAGAAGGTGCGGCCATGCCAGTGGCCCCCGGCAGCGGCCACGTGGTCTGGCTGCCCTTGCCAGAGTCTGCGGTGGGCGGGTTTGTGGCGCGCTATGTGAAACCGCCTGAAGTTGTTGCAGTAGCATGAGCTTGAATTCGTAGGGCGGGTTTCAGCCCGCCATGGTCGGTGCAAGTCAGCCCGACAAATTAAACAGCATAATTTGCCCCTATCCCTTATAAATAAAGCGCAAGAAGCTATTAAAATGGAAGCAATTCGCATCCCGCCCGAAGAAGTTACCTTGAGCGCCATCCGCGCCCAGGGCGCGGGCGGGCAAAACGTCAACAAAGTCTCCAGCGCCATTCACCTGCGCTTTGACATTGGCGCCTCCAGCTTGGCTGATGATGTCAAGCAACGTCTGCTGGCGCTGCACGACAGCCGCATCAGCAAGGACGGCGTGCTGGTGCTCAAAGCCCAGCAGCACCGCACGCAAGAGATGAACCGCTTTGACGCGCTGATTCGCCTGCATGAACTGGTCAATAGCGTGGCGCTGCCGCCCAAAGACCGCAAACCGACCAGGCCCACGCGTGCCTCTGTCAAGCGCGTGCGCCAAGCCAAGATGCAGCGCGCAGAGACCAAAGCCACACGCGCCCGGGTTCGACCCGAAACCTAAAGGCTTGTTGACAAATAACATGCCTATTTGG
>MNXW01000210.1 GCA_001871515.1 Comamonadaceae bacterium CG2_30_57_122 | reverse complement strand
CTCAGTCGCAGCAGTTTGTCAACATCCTCACCGGCGGCCAAAGCGGCGTCTACTACCCGCTGGGCGTGGCGCTGAGCCAGATTTACGCCAAAGCCATCCCCAACACCCGCTCTACCGCCCAGGTCACCAAGGCATCGGCTGAAAACCTCAACCTGCTGCAAGCCGGCCGCGGTGAGCTGGCGCTGGCGCTGGGCGACTCGGTGTCCAACGCCTGGAAGGGCGACGCTGAGTCGGGCTTCAAAACCAAGCTTGACAAACTGCGCGGCCTCTCTGCCACTTACAACAACTACATCCAGATCGTGGCCAACGCCGACAGCGGCATCAAGACGCTGGCCGACCTGAAAGGCAAGCGCATCAGCGTCGGTGCCGCCAAATCGGGCACCGAGCTCAATGCCCGCGCCATCCTGAAGGCCGCTGGGCTGACCTATGCTGACCTCGGCAAGGTGGAATATTTGCCCTTTGGCGAGTCGGTTGAGCTGATGAAAAACCGCCAGCTGGATGCCACCTTGCAGTCCGCTGGCCTGGGTGTCGCCTCGATTCGTGACCTGGCTACCGCCATCAAGATTGTGGTGGTGGCCGTGCCCGCTGACGTGGTGGCCAAGGTGGGCGATGCTGCCTACCAGCCCACCATCATTCCGGCCAACACCTACACCGGCCAGACCGCAGACGTGGCCACTGCCGCCATCCCCAACTTTTTGGTGACCCACGCCGGCGTGTCGGACGACCTGGCCTACCAAATGGCCAAGAGCATGTATGAAAACATCGATACGCTCTACGCTGCGCACAATGCCGCAAAAGCCATCAAGCGTGACAACGCCATCAAAGGCATGCCGATTCCGTTGCACCCGGGTGCGGCCAAGTACTACAAGGAAGTGGGTTTGATCAAGTAACAGCCCATCCATGCACGCGCAGTTGGGTTTAACCCAAACAATCCATTAGGGCATGAATGCATGGCGAGGCGAGTTGCGATTCAGTTTGGCTGGCCGAGAGGCGTTCATAGCCGTAGCTATGGACGACGAACGGACGGGCAAAATGAACGCAAATCGCCCGCCAGGCATCATGCAGGTACAAAGTGCCGCCTGATGGATTATTTGGGTTTACCCCGCGGCGCGCGCTGGGTGTCCAACTCCGCGGATGTCCCCCGGCTTGGCGCAAAGCGCCAAGCCTCCTCCTTTATTCCGCTACGTCAGACACCCAACGCACACCACTCGTTGCTGTTGTTGTAAACGGGTCAAACCACATATGAAAAATACTGCTCTAGCCCAATCAAAACAAGCGCGAACAGCTATTTTTTGGATAGCACTCGCGTTCTCCAGCTTTCAACTCATCACCGCCGCCTTCAGCCCTTTGTCGAGCCAGGTGGTGCGCACGGTGCATGTGGGCTTTGTGCTGTGGCTGATTTTTTTGCTGTACCCGCCGTTTGGGAACAGCGCACGCTGGAGCGGCATCGGCCGTGCGCTGGGCTGGGCGTTGGGGCTCACCGGTTTTGTTTTTGGCCTGTACCACTGGCAGTACGAGGCAGATCTGACGCAACGCGCCGGTGAACTCATCACCACCGACTGGGTGGTGGGCGTAGTCACTGTGGTGCTGGTGTTTGAAGCCGCGCGGCGCGCCATGGGCTGGGGGCTGCCGGTGGTGTGCGGCGTGTTTTTGCTCTATGGCATCTTTGGCCAATACCTGCCAGGCAATTTGGCGCACCGGGGCTTTGGGCTGGACCAGATTGTGGGCACGCTGGGCTTTGGCACCGAGGGCATTTACGGCACGCCGACCTATGTGTCGTCGTCTTATATTTTCTTGTTCATCTTGTTTGGTGCGTTTCTGGAGCAGGCCGGCATGATCGCGCTGTTCACTGACTTTGCCATGGGCACGGTGGGCCACACGCGCGGCGGGCCGGCCAAGGTGTCGGTCATCTCATCGGGCTTGATGGGCACCATCAACGGCTCGGGCGTGGCCAATGTGGTCACTACGGGTCAGTTCACCATTCCGCTGATGAAGCGCTTTGGCTACAGCCCGGCGTTTGCTGGCGGCGTGGAGGCCACCAGCAGCATGGGCGGGCAGATCATGCCGCCGGTGATGGGCGCGGTGGCGTTCATCATGGCCGAGACCATCAACGTACCGTATGTGACCATCGTCAAGGCAGCGCTGATTCCGGCCATCCTGTATTTTTTGACCGCGTTCTGGATGGTGCATCTGGAAGCCGGACGCAAGGGTTTGAACGGCCTGGCCAAAAACGAATGCCCTGACCCTTGGGCGGCAGTCAAGCTGCGCTGGCATTTGCTGCTGCCGCTGATCGGCCTGGTGGTGCTGCTGTTTTCGGGCTACACGCCGCTGTTTTCAGGCACCGTTGGGCTGGCGCTGACCGTCATTTTGATTTTTGGCGCGGCGGTCATGACCGGTGTGGGCAGCACGCCCTTGCGCGCGCTGTTCTGGGCGCTGTTGGGCTTGGCCTGCGCGGGGTTTTTCAAGTTTGGTGTGGGTACGTTTTTTGTGCTGGTGGCGCTGCTGGTGGCACTGACCTACGCGCGCCGCGTCGGGGCTGACGCGCGCCAGCTGGCGGTGCAAGCCATGGTGGACGGCGCGCGCCATGCGCTGCCGGTAGCCATTGCCTGCGCGCTGGTGGGCGTGATCATTGGCATGATCAACCTGACCGGCGTGGCGGCCGAACTGGGCGGGCGCATCATTGCCGTGGGCGAGAGCAGCCTGTTTCTGGCGCTGCTGCTGACCATGCTGATTTGCCTGGTGCTGGGCATGGGCATACCGACCATTCCCAACTACATCATCACCAGTTCACTGGCCGCGCCGGTGCTCTTGAAGCTGGGCGTGCCGCTGATCGTGTCGCACATGTTCGTGTTTTACTTTGGCATCATGGCCGACCTGACGCCGCCGGTGGCGCTGGCCGCCTTTGCCGCCGCGCCGATTGCCGGTGCCAGCGGTCTGGCGATCAGCTTTCAGGCGATCCGGGTGGCCATTGCCGGGTTCATCGTGCCGTTCATGGCGGTGTACAGCCCGGCGCTGATGCTGCAAGGCGACGACCTGGGTGCTACCGCCTATGTGGTGCTCAAGGCGCTGGTGGCGGTGGGCATGTGGGGGGCCGGCGCGATTGGTTTCTTGCTGACGCCCTTGAATGCGGCCGAGCGGGTAACGGCGATTGTGGCGGCGAGTTTTCTGGTGGTGGCGCTGCCCATGACCGACGAGATTGGTTTTGCTGCGGTGGCGGCGTTTGTCGCCTGGCATGTGTGGCGCAGCCGCAGCGCATGAGCGCACTGGTTTTGGTAGAACGGTCTGACACCCGTAGCTTGGTTCGTGGGACGGACTTCAGTCCGCCGGGGTCGACTGAAGTCGACCCTACAAGCATCCACAGCATCACCACCCTAGCGCCTTTGCGGTGTCTATGAGCACACTGGGTGTTTGTCTGAGCTTGGCTGCGGCACTGCAAGGCACACCGGCCGTGTTTGTGCCGGTAACCGAATTCACCCTGGCCTGGACGCATTCGATCGAAAAGGTGCGCTGGGAAGAAGACTACGCGGTGCGCCTTGACCCAGCCACGGGTCAGCCGGTGTTACTGGCGGTGCAAGCACGCATCAAAGGCTCTGCCGCTGGCATGGAGCCGCCGCCCGATGCGGTACTGCAGCACGGCTGGTATGTGTACACGCCTGCTATCCGCACCCCGGTGGAACTGCGCCTGACGCGCTCAGAGTTCACCCCCGACTACGACTGGTGCGCCCAGGGTAGCTGCCAGAAAATGTCAGATTTAATAGCTAGTGACACAGGTATTACAAGGGCTACAGCTTGTTTTAATCCATAAGTATTGAAAGCTATTCATAGCCGAACATCAACAGATGTCTTGAATGAGCGGACCCGGCTTGTAGTAAAGTGCCCGTACCATGAAGCACTTTCTTTCTACCCCTATTGCCTCTGTTGCCACTGCGGTTCTGATCAGTGCCGCGCTGTTAACAGGCTGCGCCAGCAGTGGACCGTCAAGCCCCTCAGCCCGGCCCGTGCTTTACCCCAATGCCACACTGAACCGGGTGGGTGAGGCCCAGGCTCAGCGCGAAACCGACCAGTGCATCGGCAACGCCCAACGCGCTGGGTTGAGCCCGGATGAAAAGTCCAACGCAGTGGGTCGCGGTGCAGCCAAGGGCGCAGCGGTCGGCGGAGTGGCCTCTGCCGTTGGGGCGTTGATACGCGGGCGCGGTGTGGAAGGCGTGCTGGGGTCGGGCGCTGCCGGGGCTGCGGTGGGCGGCTCGGCCGGAGCTGTAGCGGGTTCCTTTAACGACAAACCCAGCAACCTGTACCGCAACTATGTGCAGCGCTGCCTGCGCGACAAGGGGTTTGATGTCATTGGCTGGAACTGAAGGCGCGCCACGCGCTGAGCTCAACCCCACAAATCCAGCGGCGGGTCGGCCACCACGGCACGCAAAATGTCTGAGCGCGACACAAAGCCGCTGACCTGGCCCTGCTCATCGACCACCGGCAGGCCGGGCAGGCCGGTGTCTAGCAGCACCCGCGCCACATGGCGAATGTCGCTGTCCGGCGCGGCGCTGGGCACCGGGGTCCACATGATGTCCTTAACGCTTTGCAGCTGCAGCGCGCGCCACACCAGCGCATGGGCATCTGGGTCGGGCAGGCGCTCGGGTTTGAGCAAATCAGCCCGTGTCAACAAGCCCACCAGATGCCCGGCGGCATCCACCACCGGCGCTTGCCCAATGCCTTTGTTGGCCAACAGTTGCCAAGCCTGCAACACGGTGGCTGTGTCGGGCAGGGTGACGGGCTGGGTGTTCATCAGGTCGGCCACGCGGGTGAGCGGGCGGCGCTGTTGCAGGCCTTGCTGGGTCTGGGCATAGGCGTCTAACACGGCCGGATGCTTGACCCCGGTGGGCAACGCGCCAGGCCCGGCTTCGCCAGGGTCGCGCCCATCGCGTGCCACCGGCAAAATGGCCCGGGTTCGGGCCAGCGCCCCGACACCACCGACTTGGCGCAACTGCTCCAGGTTGCCGCGAAACAGCTGGCCAGACGTGCCGTAAATGGAAAACATGAGGCGTGCTCCTTGACAAGTGACACGGGGTGCACCACACGGGTGTCTTGGCTAATTCTATTTCCAGATCATTTGTGTCTAGGAGGCTGTCGGACTTTCGGCATCGAAGCGTTCTCGAAGAGCGGCGTAGCCAAATTCGACCCCAGCGAGGGCAGTTTTTGCCGGA
>MNXW01000044.1 GCA_001871515.1 Comamonadaceae bacterium CG2_30_57_122 | reverse complement strand
TCAGGTATTGGCCGTTGTTGAGCAGGGTGCGGTGCGGCAAGACCAGCGGGCCACGCCTTTGGCTTTCGTCGTAGCCGCAGTGCGGGCAGGTGCTGGTGCTGCCCTTTTCGGCGAAACAGCTGGGGCACAGGTGAGCAAACGCTGTGCTATTCATTGGACTTTGATTCGTTCAACCCAATAATCTGGATGCCGATGTTGGTGCGAAACCGCGACGATCCAAACCTCTTCGCCACGGACTACATAGCGCAAGATGTAAGGAAACCGATTCATCACGTAACGGCGAACATCTTCTGTCTCTATAGGGAACAGTAACGGTGTTCGGGAAATCCGGATGGATGCTTCTCGCACAGAACTTTTGAAACGCAAACCAAGACCAGGCTGTTGCTGCTCATACCAATCACAGGTATCAGCCAATTCGTCATTGGCGATTTCAGCAAAGCGAATGTGCATTATGTGCGGCCAAAAACTTCGTCAAAGGCCAAAGTTTTCATGCGTCCATCATCGCAAGCGCGTGCTCTGTGCACAGCTTCTTCTGCCCAAACGCTGTCAATTGCTGCATCGGGTTTATCTAGACTTTGCATGATTTGCTCTGCAACCTCATAGCGATCAGAGGCTTTAAGTTGCAAGGCCATTTGAATAATTTCTGGTTTATCCATGAGAGTTTCCTTCAAGTTGATTGCCATGACCGTTGTGTCAATCCAATCGTTTTACACCTAAGCCCATTTGAACTGCTCACCACAAAACGGCACAAACAGCAGCTTGGTTTGGCCCATTTCTATGGTGTCGAAGGCTTTCAGTTCGGTCGGGGTGGCGACCTCGTCCTCGTTCAGGTAAATAATGCCCCGACCCTCGCCAGGTGTGAGCAGGTAGCTATTCTTTTTGGGGTTAAAGCTGATGACAGCGTGGTTGTCGCGCGAGATGGCATCGTCCCCACCGATGCAAATGTCCATTTTGGGGTCGCGCCCCACAAAGTTGCGCTCGCTGCGTATGCGGTAGTCGCGACCTTTCTCGGGGCCTTCGATGCACACCAACCAACCCACTACCGGGTCAATGCCCATCTTTTTGCGCACCACGCCCACAGTGGCACCGGGGTCGCGCTCAATAAAGGCGGGTTTGGCTTGGCCACGGGCGACCGTGGGGCTGTCCAGATCGGGTCGGGCCGGCGCTGCGTAGGCCGTGCGCCCGGCCGCCACCGTGGGCTGAATATGCAGATTGGCAACGCCGCACGAGGGGCATGAGCTGTGTTTGTCTGCATCAAAATAGTGACCACTGTCACAACGTTTCATCACCATGAATGTCCCCTGCAATTGTTGCCAGTGTGATTGGCTACTTACCGAATGCTGACCCGACCGTCTGCGCCAACGGTTATTGTTGCCACCAGATATTTTTGTTGTTTTACCTGTAGCCTGGCAGGTGGCAGTGCGCTGGAACCATCGCGGTGAATCACGCTCCCTGTCACAGTTGGCGTGCCTTCAACCCCGTGAAGATTGTAGAGCTCGGCAAACACCCGGTAGTTGCCAACGGCAGCGCTGGGGTTGCTCCAGACTTCATTGCCGGGGCCAAACTGACTGTCAACGCTGAGTTCGCCAGGATTGCCCGGATAAGTCTTGTGCTCGTATGAGAACTGCGTGCCACTGGGGTCAACCACATGCAAGTCAACGTCCTGATACTTTGTGTCCCACTGGATATGCACCAGCAGGAATGTTTTGGCAAGTTGCTGTGTGGCGGCTTCGGCGCGCTGGCGATTTTGGTCTGCCTCGGCTTGCGCTGCTCGCATGGATTTTTCGGTAGCCCGCAACGACTCTTCTGCGTCTTGTTGTCTGGCCTGTGCTTCTAGCTGTGCTGCGCGCGCTGTCAGCGTTTCTTGTCGCGCCAATTCTTCAGCAGCGCGGGACTGCTGAAGTTTTTTTTGGTAGTCGATGGACTCTTTTTTGTAATACGGCAGCAAGATGACCATGATGATCAAAAAAGCACCCATGGCACCTGAAATGACGTCGAGCATCGACAGGTTAAAGATGTTGATGTCTCGGTTACGCCGTTTCATGGGCTTGCTTCCACAAAAATGGCTGTCGCTGTGTAGTTGTCGTGGCTGGAAGGGACTCGATCCAACAAAAGCTGTTGCATGGCGTTTAGCCAATCTTTGGGCGTCGCTGATTTTTCCAGCGTGGCTTGCATGTCAGCCTCGGTGACGAACTCCCAAAAGCCGTCAGTACACAGCAAAAAGGCATCCCCATCTGCAATCGGTAATGCATGGTTCAGGACTGTGGTGCGCAATTTGCCATTGTTACCCAGGCTTCGGGTCAGGCGATTGCGGTCTTCGTGGTGGCGAATATCGTCATGGCAGATGTCACCGGCATCCACCATCACCTGGGGTACGCTGTGGTCCTTGGTTTGTTGCACGATCAGGCCAAGGGAAAAATAATAAAGCCGCGAGTCGCCGACATGCGCCCACCACGCCTTGGCATTCTGCACCGTCAGCACCACCACCGTACTACGCATGGTGCTTGAACGATCATCATCTAGCTGGCCTTGAAGAATGGCTTGATGTGCCGCAGTGAGCATATTGTCAAGTTCGTCTGCTGAAAACTCAGGCTTGACTTGGTAGGCTTCAATGATGCTGTTGACCGCTATCTTTGAAGCCACATCGCCGCCACCATGTCCGCCCAATCCATCAGCCACCACCCAGCAACCTTGTTCGTTTGAAAGCAAGACGCTTTTGGCGGCATCTTCGTTTACCTTTCGACCACCGGGGTCGGAAATTGTGGCGTGTATGAATTTCAAGACTTGGTCTCCATAGCAACTTCGAATTGAAAGTGCCTATTGGCCAAGTAGAAACGTTCGCCGGGCTTGAGTCGGCGCGGCGTTGCGGAGTCGATGCGTTCACTGTTATCTAGAAAAGTGCCATTGGCTGTCCAGCAGTCTTCCAGAAAAAAAACGGTATTGGCTCGGTCCCAGCGAACCGTGCAATGTCGTCGGCCTATGTCAGTTGCATCAGATGGCATGACCAGTTGACACATGCTGGCATCGCGCCCGATGGCGATTTGCTCTGCATCAAGTGGTAATGTGGCATTGGCATATGGGCCGGTGATGCCACGTAGCACGGGATATTTGGCTGCTTTTGCCGGTGCAGCAACGTGTTTGGTAAGTACGTCACGCCCGCGAGTAACAGCATCCTTGATCACGATTCGGCTGCGCCGATTGACGAGCAAGCTAACAGCCACCATCACTAAAACCAGCGTCAAGCCAATGAAGGTGAACAAAACCGGTTGCCTGCCAAACTCTGCCGCGAAGACGTTGGGCTTGGAGCGTGTTGCGATAAAGGGTAAATGTAGGCGGTCTAGTTCCACCAGCAATTCATCCGAGAGGATGGCCCAGGCAACGCCTTCGCCCAAGGGCACACGCTCTTGTCGTACCCCTTGGGGTGCAGAAGGATCGACCACCAGAACGGAGGTCATGGACTTTTGCACGTTGATGCCGACCACTTGTCCAAATTCATTGAACAGCGGTCCGCCAGAATTACCGGGGTTGACGGGCGCAGTGATTTGAATGTGCTTGACCGTGCCTTCAGGCGAATCCAGTTCAGTGAACTTGCTGATGATGCCTTCAGCAAAGGAGACACGACCAAAGTCGCGGAAGGAGCGCAGTGCCGCACCGGGATAACCCGCGACGATGACCTTGTCGCGCTCATCCATAGCACTACGGGTGGCAAAGTTGACGGCTTGTCCACCAGGGCTTCTTTCGACTCGAAGCACGGCCAAATCTTTGGCCAATGATTGCCAAAGCACCGCCGCCGGAACCAGTTCACCATTTGCAGCCATGATGCCGACCTTGCCGCCTTCATCGGTGCAGGCAACAACATGGTGATTGGTGACCACATGTTTGCCGTCAGCCACTAGGAAACCAGAACCAGTGCCCATGTTGGAGGGTGAGACCACACACACCACTGGCACTGTGCTTGCGCGCATGGCTTCGGTCAAACTGTCAGCACTGGCTGATGCTGCCCAGACAAAACCGAGCATCAAGACGAGGGAAAGCGATTTGCTTGACCACATCAACACCCAGCGCAAAATCTTTTGCTGAATTTGGGTAAGTGCCAGGTAGTGCTTGCGCATTTTCCAGATTTCGATGGTTCAAATATCTGGATGGACGATCGACACTTGTTTTCGGTTTTCAAAGGTTGAAATAAACGGTCTAACTATCTGCCCATGAGCTCGAACTGCTTGCACCATCGTTACACCCTGTGAATAGTGATTTTGTAGTAGTAGATGATACGCGGTTGACTTGCTGTGTCTTATCAAACTCTCAATGCTTGAGCCGAAATTTGATGATCGGCAAGTAATGAATTCAGGGACATTCCCAGACACAGAATGACTGCACTACCTTGGAGACCAGTCATTCAAACTGGTCATTTTTAGTTTGGCGAATGGCTCCAGTTGGTCGATGGCCGGTACTCCGATTGACCAAATCAGCGCCAGAAAGCTGACCCAGAAACTCAGGCTTGAACGGCTTGTTTGGTTAAAGCATTTCAGCAAACTGACTGACAGTCACAGGACAACTGCCGAGAATCTAAAGCCAGGCCTCACCATGCTGACCGAGCCAATGGGTTGCTCTGCCACGGCCTTGCCCTTTCCCGTTTTCTCAAGTCAGCAGATCATGCAGCGTGCGGGCAATCACCTGGGTGGCGCGGCGCAGGTCTTGCAAATCCAGCCGCTCGTCGGCACGCTTGGCGTGTGACTCCAGCACGGTGCGTGGCCCGGCTCCGTAGACCACGCCGGGAATGCCGCGCTGGGCAAACAGCCGCACGTCGGTGTACAGCGGTGTGCCCATGGCGGGAATGTCCTGGCCAAACACGGCTTTGCCGTGCTTTTGTATGGCCTCTACCAGTGGCTGATTGCCGGGCAGGGTTTGCATGGCATGCGCCAGCAGGATGCGTTTGATATTGACCTTGATGCCGGGTTGGCTGGCTGCGGCTTGCTCGATGATGGCGCGCAACGTGGCCTCCACCTCGGTGGGGTTTTCTTCCGGGATCATGCGCCGGTCCAGCTTGAAGCAGACCTTGCCGGGCACGACGTTGGTGTTGGTGCCGCCCTGGATCAGCCCCACGTTCAAATAGGGATGGGTGATGCCGGGCACCTGGGATGTGATGGCTTGGTAGCGGGTGTTTTGCGCGTACAAGGCGTTCAAAATTTGCACTGCGCCGTGCAGCGCGTCGACACCGGATTCTGGAATGGCCGCGTGCGCCATTTGGCCATGCACCGTTACCTCCAGCTGCAGGCAGCCGTTGTGCGCGGTGACCACCTCGTAGCTGAAACCGGCGGCAATCAGCAGGTCGGGGTGCGTTAGCTTATTTTTCAGCAACCAGCCTGGGCCGGTTTCGCCGCCAAATTCTTCGTCGTAGGTGAACAGCAGCTCAAGGCTGCCGCGCTGCGGTTTGCACACTGCCTCCAGCGCGCGCAGGGCAAAGGTGAAGGTGGCAAAGTCGCCCTTGCTCACGGCGCTGGCGCGGCCATAAATTTTGCCGTCCACCACCTCGCCACCATAGGGGTCGTGCGTCCAGCCGTCGCCGGGGGGCACCACGTTGTTATCTCATTGCTGTCATAGCATGGGTTGGCTAGTACGCTTAAGCCAAGAATTGCAACGGTCAGGTTG